>CAZZDF010000366.1:0-2251 GCA_964652915.1 uncultured Propionivibrio sp.
TTGCCTTGGCGTCGGCGTTGATGACGATGATCGGATCGCTGTTGTTGCCGGCGGCACGACGCAGCGCTTCACTGATTGATTTTACGTCGCCGGCCGCCAGTGGCGCCTTGTTAACCAGAACCTGGCCGGTGGCCGTGACGGCGACGCTGACCTCGTTGGGTTGCTCGGCCTGCTTGGCGGCGTCGGCGGTTGGCAGGTTGATTTCCAAGCCGGAGAACTTGGCGTAGGTAGTCGTGAGCATCAGAAAAATGATGATGACCAGCAACACGTCAATCAATGGGATCAGATTGATTTCCGGCACATCCTGTTCGCGACCGCGTTGAAAATTCATGGCTTGTTCCTTACGCCTTGCGCTCGCCGTGAAGGACTTCGACTAGGCGCACCGACTGTTGCTGCATCTCGATGACGAAGCCGTTAACCAGCGCACGGAAATGGCGCCAGAAAATCATTCCGGGAATGGCAATGAGCAAGCCAAAGCCGGTGTTGTACAGGGCTACCGAGATACCGTGAGCCAACTGCATCGGATTGGCTCCCGTAGGCGATTGCGAGCCGAAAATTTCGATCATCCCGACGACCGTGCCGAACAACCCCATCAACGGGCTGATCGAGGCGATGGTTCCCAAGGTGGTGAGATAGCGCTCCAGCTCATGGGCAACAGATGCACCCGCTTCTTCGATCGACTCGCGCATGACTTCGTGCGAGCTGCCCACGTTGCGCAAGCCGGCGGCGAGAACGCGCCCCAGTGGCGATTGGGCTTCGAGGTTGATGATCATGGCTTCGTTGACGCCGTGTTGTTTGTATTCGCCGACAACGCGTTGCAGCAATCCGGTGGGAAGTACCTTGGAGCGCCGCAAAGCAACCAGACGTTCGATGATCAAGGCAACCGCGATGATCGAGGCAAACAGCAAAGGCCAGATGGGCCAGCCGGCAGCAAGAATGATGGAAAACACGCTTTCTCCCTGAGGATTGGTTCAGCCGGAGACTTTAGCGTGAGCCGGGCTTAGCGGCAAGCCCTCAACGAAAGTAATAGTGAAAATCTTATCCACAAAATCTGTGGATAAGATTGTGGATTATGCTTGGGTCACTGCGCTAAGTGCCCTTTTTGTAAGGCTTTTTCTTACTTTGCAGGAAAATTGAGCAATTTTAAAATGTGTTAATAATCAGAGTGTTGCATGTATTTGCTGGGTTTGCGCCGGTTTTTGCTCTGTAGTTGACTACCGACTGGACAGCGGGCTGCAACATGTGAATCAAATGACGAAGATGTAGAATGAGGCATGTCACAGGAAATGCTATCCGGCGCTGCACAGACGCCTCTCCCGCCCGTTGTTTCGGTCTCCCTGCTTAACCGGCTGGCGCGAGAACGCCTCGAATCGGCTTTCCCGCTTTGCTGGGTTTCTGGGGAAGTGTCCAATCTCACTTACGCTAGTTCCGGCCACGTCTATTTCTCGCTGAAGGATGATGCCGCTCAAGTGCGTTGCGTGATGTTCCGCAATCGTGCACAACTGCTCGGCTGGCGGCTGGAAAACGGTCAGCATCTCGAAGCGCGTGTGCTGGTCACGCTTTACGAGGCGCGTGGCGATTTTCAGTTGAATGTTGAGGCGGCGCGCAAGGCAGGGGTCGGCAATCTCTATGAACAGTTCCTGCGACTCAAGGACAAGCTTGAAAGCGAAGGGCTTTTCGCTAGCTCAGGCAAACGTCCTCTTCCGGTTTTTCCGTGTTCTGTCGGTATCGTGACTTCCTTGCAAGCGGCCGCGTTGCGTGATGTGTTGACCACGCTTGAACGTCGCGCCCCGCATGTTCGGGTGTTTGTCTATCCGACCGCAGTGCAAGGGGAGGGGGCTGGGTTGCAGATCGCCGAGGCGATTCGTCGCGCCAGCGAGCGTCAGGAATGCGACGTGTTGATTATTTGCCGTGGGGGCGGCAGCATCGAAGACTTGTGGGCATTTAACAATGAGGCGGTGGCGCGCGCCATTCGTGCTTGCTCGATCCCTGTGGTTTCGGGCGTTGGCCACGAAACCGATTTTACGATTGCCGATTTTGCAGCCGATCAGCGGGCGCCGACGCCGACTGCGGCGGCTGAACTCGCCGCCCCGGCGCGCGTGACTTTGATGGCTGCGTTGAACGACTGCCGGGAGGCCTTGCAGCGACTGATTCGGCAAGGGCAGAACCAGCGCGGGCAGCATCTCGACTGGCTGACGCAGCGATTGCTGCATCCGGCGCAACATCTGGCGCGTCAGCGTGAGGCATTGCA
>CAZZDF010000367.1:0-2248 GCA_964652915.1 uncultured Propionivibrio sp.
GCACCGGTGTAGGTGCTGCTGACCTTCATTTCGGGCGGGACAATGTTGGGGAACTGGGCCGTTGGCAGGCCGGACATGGCGACCAGACCGACGATGGTCATCAGAATTGAAATGACCATCGCCACGATCGGGCGATTGATGAAGAACTTGGACATGGCGCTTACCCCTTGGCGGCTGGCTTGGCTGCTTCAGTCGCGGCCGGTGCGGCGTTCGGGTCGAATGGCTTGGGCGTTACGACAGCGCCCGGACGAACCTTTTGCGTGCCTTCGACAATGATGCTTTCTCCTGCCTTGAGCCCTTCACTGATAACCCATTCCGAGCCGACCCGTTCGCCGGGTTTGACCGGCCGGATTTCAACCTTGTTGCCTTCGCCGACGACTGCAATCAGGTACTTGCCCTGAACTTCGGTGACCGCCCGTTGCGGAACCAGAACGGCGTCTTTCAGCACCGAGCGCATCGCCCGGACTTTGGCAAATTGACCCGGACGCAGGTGGCCGTCGGGATTCGGGAAGATTGCGCCGACCTTGAAGGTGCCGGTGGTGCTGTCGACCTGCCGGTTCATCAGGTTGAATTTTCCTTCCTTCGGATAGGTGCTGCCGTCAATCAGGATCAGTGAAAGCGGAACGTTTTCCGGCTTGCCATCCGGATTCCTTTCAATGAACTTCAGGTACTCACGCTCGCTGATGTTGATGTACACCTTGATCGGGTCGAGGGTCGAGACCGTCGTCAGTTCTTCCTGCGCGCTCGGGCTGAGCAGATCGCCGATTTGCGCCTTGGCAATGCCGGCCACGCCGTCGATCGGCGAGATGATCTTGGTGAATTCGAGATTCAGCTTGGCGGTTTCAAGCGCGGCGTTGGCTTGATCGAGCGCCGCACGCGCCGCCAGATCGGAGCCTGTCGCGTCATCCAGATCCTTCTGGCTGAGGGCGTTCTTCTCGGCCAGCGGCTTGATCCGGGCAAGGGCTGCGGAAGCGGTTTTGTAATTGGCCTGTTGCTGGGCGCGAGCGGCGGCGGCTTGATCGACCGCGGCTTTGAAAGTGCGCGGGTCGATTTCAAAGAGAACCTGCCCCTTCTTGACGAAATCGCCTTCGCGGTAGTTTTGTTTGATCAGGTAGCCGGTCACTTGCGGACGGATTGTGGCGTTAACATCGCCATCAAGCGTGCCCACCCATTCCTGGAAGATTGGTACGTCTTTGGGCGCTATGGTCATGACGTCGACGGTTGGTGCATGCGGTGCCGGTGGCGCGGCCTTTTCGCAGCCGGCGGCAAGTAACAGGCCGAGACAGGCCAATCCGAGTGAGGTGGTGCGACGTGCTTTAACGCCGAAGAAATGATGGAAATTGTTTTGGCTCATGACCACTCCCGATATCGATGTTGTTGCAATCTATTCTGTTTTTCCTTGCTCATCGCGCAGTTGCCCGAGACGTTTGGCGACGAGCAGCGCCCATTTGTCGAAGGCATTTTTGGCGTATGACCAGGCCTGGAACGAGTTCAGGTAACCGTTCGCCCAGGTTGTGGCTGCGCCATCGGCGCCGGAATTGACTTCGGCGGCGTATTTTCTTCCGATCTGGGTGTCGCGGCATTCGGCGAGGACATCGCCCGAGGCACCGTCGAGGAACTGCATTTCCATGCTGGTTTCCCCAAGATACGGCGTTGAACCGACCGGGCGGCCGGTGGCTACGCCGGAGCCGGCCTCGGCGACAAAGCCGAAGGGGATCAGTGTGCCGCCAAGGCTGCGGCTTACCTTGGTCGGAATCAGATTGGTCAGCGCGATGCGGATGACAACCACGCCCTTGCCCGGTTGTTCAGCTACGGGCATGAGCGGTTTCATGGCCTTGACCATGGCGCCGTGGAAGTAATCGGTGAGCGTTTTCAGGTCGCTCGGATCGATCATCTCCTGCTCTTCGGAATCCTTGGGAGGCGCCAGTGAAACGACGATGCGCGAGAACATTACCTTGTCGTAGTTTTTGGCGTTCAGATCGGGCACGCGCCAGCACTGAAGGCCGTCGCCTACCGGGGCAGTTTTCAGCTTTGCGTAGTTTGAGAGAAATCCGCTTTTGGTCATGCGCGTCGGGTCGGAGGCGGTGACGTTGGTACCGCCGGAACCGGTGGTCGCGCAACCCGTCAGTAGCGCAAAGGATGAGGCGACAAGCAAGTTCAGGATACGGCGATCGAGAGTGGGGATGAGCGGACTTGGAGTTTTCATCGTAATGTTCTCTTTAATTGTCTTCGACGCAATGGATTTGTA
>CAZZDF010000368.1:0-2246 GCA_964652915.1 uncultured Propionivibrio sp.
TAACCACACCCCTTGGCAAGGCCTTCTGTCAGATCAAGTCTGAACTTCTACACTTAATTCCAAGCCTTTTTGAGTGGCTTCACGTTCCAACACAGAGAAAACATTATCCAAGACCTGTCTCAGCTGCAAAGGCACCTCCTCGAATACCAATCGATCAGCTTCGATTCCGGAAATATCAAGAATATCGTTGAGCACACCGAGCAATCGCTCGGCAGAAAGTATGGCCTTGTTGAGGTGATCAAGCCCCACAGTATCCGACATGCTCCGCTTTGCCAGCTCAATCATGCCCAGCACGCCATTCATTGGGGTACGCAACTCGTGGCTCATGTTGGCGAGAAAAGCACTCTTGGCACGGTTAGCGGCTTCGGCAGCAACCTTGGCCTCAACAAGGTCAGCAGTGCGTGCATCGACCAACTCTTCCAAATGATCACGATAACGCTTCAATTCAATTTCGGCTCGCTTGCGGGCAGTAATATCGCGCCCCACGCCCAGAACACCCATCAGACTTCCCTGCGTATCACGTATGGGGATTTTGATCGTTTCCAGAAGCTCGCTATGGCCATCGCTGGCAAATGTAATTTCTTCTTCGTTAATCGACGGGCCGCCTTTTTCGATGGCCAACAAATCGTGCTTGCGAAAAAAATCGGCCAGATCAGGAGCCATAAAGTCCCGATCTGACTTGCCTACTATTGCAGCTTCGCTGGCACCGAAAAAAGCTTCAAAACGCTCATTACAAGCAACATAGATTCCATCCGGATCTTTTAGCCAAACCAAGTCGGGCATGCTACTAATCAGGGTGCGGAAACGGGCTGCGCTCTCCTCTCGCTGTTGCATGGCACTCTGAACGGCCTTGCGCATCTCATTCAAGCTGGCATTCAAAGCTTCGATCTCCTCACCACCGCCGGGAACGTCAACTTGTTGCGCATAGTCGCCGCTGGCAATTGCCGCCATGTTGCATTGCAATTGCCGCAAAGGACGAATCAGCGAACTGCTGAGCCACAACGAGACAACACCAGCCAGCCCAAAAAGAATAGCAAACAGGCCGAGCGCCCAACCAAACTCGTCAGACAGATGTTGGTCAATGGGTTGTAGATTCATGCTGGCACCAAAAACATACAACCGCCCCTGCGCATCGCGATAAGGCAGCAACGCCATGCGACCTTCCCCCCATTCGTTGTGGAAAGAGGAGAACGTCGGTCGTTCAGTTTTCAGCACTTCGGCGAAGGAGGCTGGATCTGAATGAACAGAAAAGAAGGCGGCGTGGTCGCCACGCGTGACGTCTTTGTCCGGCGATGTAGCGGAAGTAAATACGATTCGCCCATCCGGCAAAAACAGGTTACTCCAGAGATACTGAAAGCCACTCTCGACGCAGGCGGCATTGTGATGCTCAACGATAGTTCTGTAGCTGTTGGAATCAAGTGATCGCTCGTCGATGAGACGATCGTGAAAATCGGTGCCGACAGAGTGACGCGCCATTTGCGCTCCTGTTGTCAGCTTGGCATCGATACCTGCTAGGTAATTATTACGTTGGGCGATGTAATATCCGGCGGCAGAGGTAACGGCAAACAACAGTCCGACCGACCATATCACCAACAATAAACGCCAGCGCAAACTCATAATAAAGTTACCTCGCAAAGCATTCCAACTAAATTTCGCGCAGGAAATGCGAGCACCAGCGGCGTTAACACCACCTAGCCTAGGAACACCTTGATCCGATGCACCTCACTTACCCTTTAAATGGCTGTCCGCCACCAAAACCGTCAAACCGCCGCTTCGCCCGTCTCTCCCGTACGAATGCGCACGACCTGCTCAACGGCAGAGACGAAGATCTTGCCGTCGCCAATCTTGCCGGTGCGTGCGGCCTTGACGATGGAGTCGATAGCGCCTTCCACGGCGTCATCGGCAACGACGATTTCGATCTTGACCTTGGGCAGAAAATCGACAACGTACTCGGCGCCGCGGTACATCTCGGTGTGGCCTTTCTGGCGGCCAAAGCCCTTGACCTCGGTGACGGTCAATCCGGAAACGCCGATATCCGACAATGCTTCGCGCACTTCGTCGAGTTTGAATGGTTTGATGATCGCTTCAATCTTTTTCATGGCACTTGTGCTCCAAAAGAATGCTTAAAAACAACTCGGAAACCGCAACTCAATACGGGTCGCGATAGCGGTTGGTAATCGGATAACGCCAATCCTTGCCGAACCCGCGCTGCGTAACGCGGATGCCGACCGGCGCCTGACGCCGCT
>CAZZDF010000369.1:0-2242 GCA_964652915.1 uncultured Propionivibrio sp.
GGCGCGGACGGGCAGAAGGAGACGCGTTTTGGCCCGCAATATCTGGCCAAGACCGAGATTGACCGGGTGATCGAAACCGATCGGGCCGAGGTTATGGCCGGAATGCGTCGTATCGCCGAGAAGCTGTACAAGCGCAATCCCAAGGAGTGGAAGAAAGCCGGGCTGGCGAGTCGCGAGGCGGCGATGAGTCGCTTGTTTGCCGGAGCGGTTGATTTCCCTGAGCTGGAAGGGCGTCAGGAAGGCGCCGCTGTGCTTTTTGCCTTGAGTCAGGATTATCAGGGTGATCGCGTGCTGGGGCTGATGGCCGGGCTGCTTGGGATGGTTTATGCCTCCTTCGAGAACAAGGAAGAGTTTTACGTGCTTGACGAGCTGAACGAGCAGAGGCTTTACAACTGTGCGCGCAACGTCGAGATTGCTATCTGGAAAATGTCTTCGGCGCGGAGTGCGACAGGGGAACTGCTGTTGTTGTCGAACGAGCTCGACTCGGCGAATCCGAATCTGAGTTTCGAGCGCGAATTCGGCAAGGTGATTGGTTTGCTCGATTTTCTTTCGAAGGTTGTTGCCGACAAGCATGGGCGAGCGGTGACGCGTTTGACGCAGAGTATTGCAACGGCAGCGTTTTTGCCGGTTATTGGGCTTTGATGCAGCCAGTTAAATCCATCGTTATTGTCATTTCCGGGCGGGGCAGCAACATGGCGGCGATTGTCGATGCCGTTGTTGCCGAGAATTTCCCGTTGCGCGTTGCCGCGGTGCTGTCCAATCGTCCTGCTGCGCCGGGCCTGGAGAAGGCCGTGAGCAGAGGCGTGGAAACGCGTGTGATCGACCATAGGCAGTTTGCCGACCGAGAGGCTTTCGATGCGGCGATGGCCAGGGCAATTGACGCATTTAATCCCGATTTCGTGGTGCTGGCCGGTTTCATGCGCATTCTTACCGATGCCTTTGTGCAGCGTTATGCGGGCCGGATGGTCAGCATTCATCCGGCGCTGTTGCCAGCTTTCCCCGGTTTGCATACGCACCGCCGGGCTTTGGAGAAAGGCGTGCGGGTGCATGGCTGTACCGTGCATTTCGTGACGCCGGCGCTCGATCAGGGGCCGATCATTGCGCAGGCCGCCGTGCCGGTGCTCGATGGCGACGATGAAGCTGTGCTTGCGGCTCGGGTGCTGGCACAGGAGCACCGGATTTATCCGCAGGTCGTGCGCTGGCTGGCCGAAGGGCGCGTGCGGCTGGTTGATGGACGGGTTGTTTTCGCAGGTCCACAGGAGGTGGCGCCTGCACTGATTTCGCCATTGGCGACGATCTCAAGACAGCGATAAGGATGGCATGCGTTCGACTCTGATTGCAGCGTTGATTGCCTCGCTGGTGATTCATCTGGCGCTGTTGTTCGGGGCGGAGATTGAGTTGTCGCTTGCGTCCGCACCGTCGCCTATGCCGTTGCAGGCCGAGCTCAAGGCGCCTGCGGCCAAGCCTGCATCCGGGGAACGCTCCAAGCAGCCGGCGGTCAGCAAAAAAAAGCCGCGTCCTCAGCGTCCGGAGGTCAAGCCGGTTGAAACGGTCGTATCCGAACCGGTTGTTCCTGCCGTGTTGCCGGAAGGTGACCGGCCGCCCTTGCCTGAGCAGATTGCCGAGCCGCCATTTTCATCCGTGGATCCGTTGTTTGGTGACCCGTCGTCTGCTGAGTCACGCTTTCCCGAGCATTTGTCGCCGCGCGGGACGATCCAGTACCGAGTCGATAGCGGCGATTCAGGCTTTGAGATTGGTGTGTCGCGGCACGATTGGGAAATCGCCGATGGTAAGTATCGGCTGGTTTCGGACATGACTTTGCGGACGCTGATTCTGTCGTACCGGATCGAGTCGGAGAGCGTCGGGACGGCTTCTGCCGAAGGCTTGCGTCCTGATCAGTATATCGAGCGGCGCAATGGCAAGGAGGGTAAAGGTAACGCCGTGTTTGACTGGGCAGCGATGACGGTTCGCGTGGGCAACAAGGAAGCGCAGCCGCTGGATGCCGGGGCGCAGGATTTTCTCTCGTTCGCCTATCAGTTGGGTTACCTGAATATTTCGGAGGAGGGCGCTTCGTTACCGATTGTGATCGCTCGCAAATATCGAATGTACCGCATCGAAGTGGTGGGCGAAGAACAGGTCGAGGTTCCCGCCGGATCGTTCCGTGCCCTGCATCTGCGCGCGCCGGGTGCGAAAGCGCTGGATTTGTGGCTGGCTTATGATTATTCGATGCTGCCGGTTAAAA
>CAZZDF010000370.1:0-2239 GCA_964652915.1 uncultured Propionivibrio sp.
AACGAGCCCGAACGATTCAAGATCAACACAGCCCAGCACACAGTGGGACTAAACAGCTAGTCGCTGTTTTCCGTATTGATTCTGTTGGCCCAGTATAGCGCTTGAACCTGGGCTCTTGAATGGGTTGATGGGCTGATGGCGAGTTCCGAGAATACGGCCTCAGCGGCCTGGTAATTGCCGGATTCTCCGGCGATAACGGCGGATAAAAGTTGCCCGAGCACGCCGCCATGTTTGGTGGACAAAGCGACGGCCACGTCATCTTCTACAGGCAGTTCCTTGAGGATATCGTTCATCGGCATATTGATTAGAACGTCAAGCAAGGAAAACAGACCAGTAATAAAGGCCTTGTCACTCATTTCCGGAGTGCTGTCACTGTGTTTGAGCACCGCGCTAAGGAGTTCCATTTGCCGGCCGCGTGCGGCGGCGAGTTGCATCAAGGGGTTGGGCGTATTGCCGTCCGCCAGATTGTCCGCGTAGATGAGCAACTGTAGCCAGCGCTGAAGTTGTCGACGTCCGAGAATGGCGATGGCCTGAGAAAAATTGTTGATTTTGGTTCGCGCGCCGACCGCAACGGAATTGACCAGCCGAAGCAGGTTGAATGCAAGTTTCGGTTCTTCGCGGAAAATGGCTTCGATTTCGCGCGTGTCGCCGTCCTGTTTGACAATGTTAAGCAACTTAAGCAGCTTGAGACGCGCCAGGTCGGGTTCCTTGCCGGCAGTCGGATTAGGCGAAGCGAGAAAACGGCTATCACTCCATTCGAATTTATTGGCTAACGTCCAGTTGAATGCTTCGTGCGACGTGACGTTTGAGGCGATTTTCCGGAAGCCCGCATCGTTGGCGTAGCCCAAATCGATCACTGATAGCTGTTCCCGCGCAAATGAGGCATCGATTTGTAAGTGATCAAATGCGGCCAGGGGGACTTGGCGGAGGCGTTTTGCGTTTTCGAGTTTGATTCCCAGGCGATACCCATTACTGCGCAGTTCCTTGCAGCGAGTCATCGCAATCGAATTTTCAAGACTGTCTTCCGGGAGAATGAAAACAACCTGGCTGGGGTCAAACTCGTCGATAAAGGCTGATTGTTCGAGCAGTGCCGGGGTAACGGAGGTGACCAAAGGCAGCACACTGGCTAGTGGTGCAAGCTTGGCTTCGGTAAAGCAACGCAGGAGCTGAGTGCTATCGTTCGAGGACGGTGTGCCAGACTGCCAGTCAAGCGCAATCCAGCTGCGGTCAGCGGCGAGAATTGGGCGAAAGAAGAAAAAATTAACCGACATGGAAGTGGTACTCTCGAAGTGAATGTTCGCAACGCTGCGACGGTTCCTCTGATGCTGTTAGGATTTGCTTTGTTGAGCATTTTAACGCAGATTGCTGTCCACAGTGGATAGCGCCAGTCGTGCGAACCGAGTGGTATTCATGTGATTGTTGTGCTGGTCGTTCAATAAAACGGGTTTAGTGACGTCTTCCATGAAATTTGTCGTGCGCTATTGGTCCTCATTGCTTCCTGATGCTTATCGGGAGGCCGACGGTTCGCCGCGCTGGGTTGATTATTCGGTGCATCCGGCGAGCAAGCTGGGGTTGCACAATGCGATGCTGGCGGTGCATGACCGTGAGGAGATTTTGCAGGCGCACGGCGGGGAATTTGGCTGTGCGGTATTTGTGGTTGAGGGCGAGAATACCGAGCAGCTCTCGCAGCAGAGTGCCAACGACCTGTTTTCAGCATTGCCGCGAGGGGAAGTGAAATGGCTCGACATTCACGATTTTTTGCTGCCCTTACATCCGGAAGAGTTGGCTTCGTCAGATAGTGATACGAAAGCGCCGGTTGCTGAGCAGCTGTCGTTGTTTGGCCATACGCATACTCCATACGATGATTTGGATATCACTACGCATAGTCTGGATGTTGACGTTTGATCGTCACGCCGCCGTACCGTGAACTATTTCCTTGTTACGGCCGTGCCTTGACACTAAAGTACAGTGCTGGAGAGGCCGATTAAAGCCGGGGGAATGATGAACGACGACACTCAATACGAGCTGCCAGACGGAAAAAAACACTGTGGCTTTTGTCAGCACAGCGTCGATGTTCCTGGGGTGCAACAAATTGTTTGCCTGGCTTTTTTGTCTGTTCGTCACCCGGAAGTCGAAGAGTATTGCAGCGAGTTTGAAGGAAGAAGGCATTACTCTGCGCTAACCGGGCAGCCCCGTTAACCCGGCAAATCAAAATAATCAGGCAACTTTTGGGTTGCCT
>CAZZDF010000371.1:0-2237 GCA_964652915.1 uncultured Propionivibrio sp.
AAACTGTTCACCGCCTTCGAACAAGCCGACAACTCCTTGACCAGAAAATATGGCGGCACCGGCCTAGGCCTGGCGATCACCCGGCGACTGGCGTTACTGATGGGCGGCGAAGCCGGAGTCGAAAGCACGCTCGGCGAAGGCAGCACATTCTGGTTCACGGCAAGACTGAACAAGGCTCAGGAACAAAAAGCGCTCGATTCATCCGCGCTCCCCCCCGAAGAAATCAAAAGGCTAATTTTCGAGCGCCACCAAGGCCGCCGCATCCTGACGGTTGACGACGACCCGATGAATCTTGAAGTGGCCGAGCTTCTTCTGGCCGGTTCAGGGCTGATCGTCGACACTGCCGAAGACGGTGAACAAGCCGTCGGCAAAGCCAGGGAAAACTCCTATGCACTGATCCTCATGGACATGCAGATGCCAATCATGAACGGACTGCAAGCCACACGCGCCATCCGCGAACTGCCCGGAGGAAAAAGCACTCCGATTCTGGCCATGACCGCCAATGCGTTTGATGATGACAAAACGCATTGTCTGGAGGCGGGGATGAACGACTTCATGGTCAAGCCGATCGATCCGAAAGAACTTTTCTCGACGGTACTCAACTGGCTGGAGAAACCAACGGCAACGATTGCCGACTAGGCTTCTTTTCTGTGCTGCCACCAGCCGACAACGACCGGGATCATTGAAACCACAATGATTCCGATAATAACGGCGGAAAGGTTTTCCTGGACCCAGGGCAAATTGCCGAAGAAATAACCGGCCAGGCTCAGCGAAACAACCCACGCCAACCCGCCAATCAGATTGTAGAAAGTGAAACTCGGCCAGGACATCGAGCCGATCCCGGCGACAAAAGGCGCAAAGGTGCGCAACAGTGGCAGAAAGCGCGCAATAACCAGCGTCTTGCCGCCGTGCTTTTCATAAAAGATATGCGTCTTGACCAACGCTTCCTTGTTGAAGAAGCGTGACTGTTCCCAATGAAAAACCTTGGGGCCGAGATAATTGCCGATCCGGTAATTGACGAAATCCCCCAGACCTGCCGCCACAAACAGCACCAGAATCAAAACATAAATATCCATTCCCCCCAGCGCCGCCAGCGCCCCTGCAACAAAAAGCAAAGAATCACCGGGCAGGAAGGGAGTCACCACCACCCCGGTTTCGAGGAAGATCACGGTGAAAAGAATGGCGTAAATCCATGTTCCGTACTGCTGAACAAGCAAGGCCAGATGCTTATCCAGATGTAGGACGATATCGATAAAAAAGGCGAGGTATTCCATGACGCAGCCGAAGAAAGGAAAGGCGCGATTCTACAGGAAGCGGCATAAGCCGCCGCACCACAGCATCGCACCTCCCCAGCGCACCGCCTAGAGCGGCTTAACGCTCACCCGTATCTCCACCAGATGCTTGCCTTCCGGATGCTGCTTCGGGTCACCCTGCATGCACTCGTAACACGGCCCCTCGCCCGGCTGCCAGCCGCTTTGCGGCATCCACTCGGCAAAAACCGTGTTCCACGCGGCTTCGTACTCGGCCGGGAAGATTTCGAACAGCGCGCAAACATACTGCCCGGCGGGAATTTCGAGCAGGCTGACCTCGCCACTGGCCGCCGTATCCGGCGGCACGGTCAAGCCAACGCTGGTCCGCAACTTTTCCGGCGCAGTAATCGCCGGATCGTCGTGATAAACAATGATCATCTCCGTCTGCGGCGGCCGGAACAGCCCGCGCGGGCCAGCCCAGGCAAAGATGCGGCCAAACAGACGCTCGAACAAACCGCCATCGCCCGCGTACGGGCCCACATGGCGCACATAGGCCAGCGACTTGGCTGGCATGGCCCTGACTTCGATCGATTTGGCTGGCACGTTTTTCATTTCTGCTTTCATTTCCGGTCTCCTGTTGATTATGTCGTCATCGACAGGCTCAGAATAGGAGAAGGCTTCCGTCGCGGCTTTGCCATCCTTGCCAATCGTTTTGCGATTTTTGCTAAAACTCTTGTTCAAAACGGCGTGCCGGTATGCGCTGGCCGAAAGGCCAAAGAAAGCCTTGAAAGCACGGGCAAAGGTCGCCGACGAACTGAAGCCCAAATCGAAGGCAATCGTCGTCACCGGCTCCGGCGGTTGCCGGCACAGCCTTGAAGCGGCCCGCTCAAGGCGAATCCGCAAAATGAACTGATAGATCGACTCACCGGTGATCGCCGTATATAGCCGGTGAAAATGGTAAGGAGAAAAGCAGGCCGCCCGCGCGAT
>CAZZDF010000372.1:0-2236 GCA_964652915.1 uncultured Propionivibrio sp.
GAATGAAATTCAGGGTCAGCGCGATCAGCAGGCTGAAGACGATGAACCAGGGGCGTACCGGCTGCAGAATGCGCGATGATGAGAAGGTGGTTTGCATCGGCCTAGTCCTTTTTCAAGGGTTTTACCTTCTTTGCCCCGGGTCGGGTGGGCTGGTGGGCGTTGCTGCTTGATGATTCTTCCGCCAGTTCTTCAGGTAAGGGCGTGCTTTGTCGCGGATCGAGAACCATGATTTCACCAAAATTTTCGACCCCGGCAACCGGAGTGCAGTAAATTCGGGCAAAGGAATACGAGGTGTTGTGCTCGATATGCACGACTTTGGCCACGGGAATCCCCGGCAGGTAGATTCCGTCCAGCCCGGAAGTGACCAGCAGGTCACCGTTCTGCACATCGGCGTTGGCCGACATGAAGCGAAGTTCGAGCTGCCCGTTGCCGAGCCCGAAAACGATCGAGCGCAGTCCGTTACGCACGATCTGCACCGGGATGGCCTGGTTCTTGTCGGTAATCAGGGTGACTTCGGAAACGAACGGGAATGCGCGCGTAATCTGGCCGACTACCCCGGCGTGATCAACGACCGCTTGTCCTGCGGAAATTTTGTCTTGCTGACCTTTGTCGATAATGACCCGGCGCGAGAAGGGGTCACGTGCGGCGTAAATGATTTGCGCGACGCGACCATTCGTCTTTTGCCGCTCTTTGACTTCAAGCAGTTTGCGCAGGTGAGCGTTTTCGGCCTCAAGTTCGCGCGTGCGTAGCAATGCTTCGCCGCTTTGAAGCTGCGCGCTTTTCAAGCGGGCGTTTTCTTCCTGAACACTGCCGAGGCTGGAAAAATAGCTGCCAGCGTTTTCGAAAAATTCGACTGGAGCGTGTGCCGCTTGCTGAACCGGGTGGGTAAACACCGACAGGCCTTGCCGTAGCAGCTCCAGCGTTTGAAAGCGCGAGTCAACGAAAATCAGCGCCAGCGAAAGTGTTGCGTAGAACGACAGCCGCGCCAGCGGTGCCGGGCCGCGTTTGAAAAACGGAGGCGGCTGATGGTTCATTGGGTTGAATGCGTTTTGTGGTTGTCGTGCGGTGGAAGGACGCGCCTATTCCCGTTGCAGGGGGCAAGTCTCGGGATGGCCGCAGCTCGGCATGGATTGCTGGTGTTGCCGGAAAGGGCGTTCCCGCCCTTTGCGTTTGAAGGCATCTTAATCCGAGGTGAAGATGCTGCCGAGCTTGTCCATTCTCTCAAGCGCCAGGCCACAACCGCGTGCAACACAGGTCAGCGGCTCTTCCGCGACAATTACCGGCAGGCCGGTTTCTTCCATCAGCAGACGGTCGAGATCACGCAGCAGCGCGCCACCACCGGTCAGCACCATGCCCTTGTCGGCGATGTCGGCGCCGAGTTCGGGTGGAGTTTTTTCCAGAGCCGATTTGACCGCCGAAACGATTGCGTTGAGCGGCTCGGTGAGCGCCTCAAGAATTTCGTTCGACGAGATGGTGAACTTGCGCGGAATGCCTTCGGCCTTGTTGATGCCGGAGACTTCCATTTCCAGCACTTCGGCACCGGGGAAAGCCGAGCCGATTTGCTTCTTGATGCTTTCTGCGGTGTTTTCGCCAATCAGCATGCCGTAGTTGCGGCTGATGTAGTTGATGATCGCTTCGTCGAGCTTGTCGCCGCCAACGCGCACCGAGCCGGCATAGACCATCCCGCCAAGCGAAATGACGCCGACTTCAGTGGTGCCGCCGCCGATATCGACGACCATCGAGCCGGTCGGTTCGGAAACCGGGAGTCCGGCGCCAATTGCCGCAGCCATTGGCTCTTCGATCAGGAAGACTTGGCTGGCGCCGGCGCCGATGGCCGATTCGCGGATGGCGCGGCGTTCGACCTGGGTTGATCCGGAGGGCACGCAGATGATGATGCGCGGGCTCGGTGAGAGCAGGCGCGAATCATGCACCTTGCGGATGAATTGCTTGAGCATCTGCTCGGTCACCGTAAAGTCGGCAATCACGCCGTCCTTCATCGGGCGGATGACGGTGATCGCACCGGGCGCTTTGCCGAGCATGTTTTTGGCGTTCAGACCGACGGCCTGAATCGTCTTTTTAGCGTTGGGGCCGCCTTCCATGCGGATGGCAACCACTGAGGGTTCGTCAAGGACAATGCCGCGGGTGCGCACGTAGATCAGTGTGTTGGCGGTGCCGAGGTCAATAGCCAGATCGTTCGAGAAGTAACTGCGTAGAAAACTAAACATGCCAAAATTTC
>CAZZDF010000373.1:0-2230 GCA_964652915.1 uncultured Propionivibrio sp.
TCCTTGAAGGCGGCAAACGCATTGCCTACGGCGCCCGCACGGTCACGGCCGGCGGCCTGCAATCGCTGCCGAAACTGGTTTTTCCCGGCGGTGCGCTGATCGGCGACGATGCCGGTTTTCTCAACGCCGCGCGTATCAAGGGTTCGCACGGCGCCATCAAATCCGGCATGCTGGCCGCCGAAGCCTGCTTCGACGCCATTGCAGACGGACGCCAGGGCGACGAACTCACTGCCTACCCCGAGGCGTTCCGCAACAGCTGGTTGTTCGAAGAGCTGCACAAGGCGCGCAACTTCAAGCCGTGGATGTCTAAAGGCCTGCACCTGGGCAGCCTGATGTTTGGCATCGACCAGCAAGTCTTTCGCGGCCATGCGCCATGGACTCTGCATCATAAGGGTGCCGACCACACGCAGCTGAAGCACGCGGCCGATTGCCGGCCCATCGCCTACCCCAAGCCCGATGGCGTGATCACCTTCGACCGCTTGTCATCCGTTTACCTGGCCAACACCAACCACGAAGAAGACCAGCCGTGCCACCTTCGGCTCAAGGACGCCGCAACGCCGATCCGGGTCAATCTGGCGCATTTCGACGCCCCGGAGCAACGCTACTGCCCGGCGGGAGTTTATGAGATCGTGCGCGATGAAAAAGGCGAAAACCCGCACCTGCAGATCAACGCGCAGAACTGTATTCACTGCAAGACCTGCGACATCAAGGACCCGACACAGAATATCGTGTGGGTGGTGCCGCAAGGGGGCGAAGGGCCGAATTACCCGAATATGTAGGGACGATGCTGCAGAATAGAAAAGATAAATAGCATGATCCTAATGCATAGGCTGTGAATCAACCCTAACGCTCGGAAAGTCATCAAGGGTTTAGAATAACTGCCATTTTCCTTTACTCAGGATATCCAAGTGATTTACAAGGAACTTGATCCGTTTCGATCTGACGACAAATTTGCTAAATCAGGCCGAGCCGCTGAAGAACAAATGGCTTTTTACTTCAAGCGGTTTTTTGCTAACGATCCGGACATTCTTGTTCTCAATGGAATTCGCATCGAAGCAGACGGAGATGCCGCCCAGGTCGATCACCTAATCATCCACTCGCATGGTCTCTCGATAGTTGAAAGTAAAAGCGTTCACGGCAAAATTCAGATAAAAGACGATGGGCAATGGATCAGGTGGTTTGGCGCCAATCAATCCACCGGAATAGCCTCCCCAATCACCCAAGCTCGATTGCAAGAAAAATTCTTTCGCAGAATCTTGGGTAAAGCATCAAAAAATGAAGCCCTGTTTGAGCAATTTCCCATCGACCTGTATGTTGCCATTTCAGATGGCGGGCTAATTATATGGCCACAGTCGGGACCAGTTCATGGCGTTTGCAAAGCAGATCAGGTGCCTGACAAGATCATAGAAAGCAACCGAGCAAAAGCTGCATTACCGGGCGCATTGGTGCTAACGAAAGAGAATCGGGAGAAAATTGCTGCGTTTTTCGTTGCAGTCAACAAGCCACTCGTTCGTGCATTCGCAACATCTACTCCAACTGAAACGCCAAAGTCTCCTAGCGCCCAAGTAATTGCTGCACCACCCAAAGAACCAGAGCCAGTTACTAGCAACGCTAACAAACCCGCCTGCAAACACTGTGACAGCACATCGGTAGAAATTCGCTTTGCACGTACTTACTACCTGTTTTGTCTTGATTGCGAGAAAAATAGCCCAATAAAAATCCAGTGTCCAAATTGCCATGAACCGGGAAAACTGAGGAAGCAAAAGAAGGAATTTTACGCCGAAATCAGCAAATGCAATACCTCAAATCTTTACTTCGTAAACCCGTAACCAATTTAGCGGGAGCAGTCTTAAAGACGAACAGTGTTGTCACGCAACAAGGACAGCCAAGCCGTTTAAGGTTACGAACCACGGTTTGACTTGACGTAAAACCACAAACCACCCCGGACTACTGCTGCTGACCTGCTTCCTCAGCCTGCTTGAGATTCTCTTGCGCAGCCTGGTTGGCGGCATCGAGGTTGGCTTTGAGCTTATCCATATCCTCCTTGCCCTGCTTGGCCTGATCGGCCTGAAGCTTGGCGGTCGTTGCAGCGACACCGACGGTCTCTGCGCCGCAACCGACCAGCGAGACCAACAACAAGAATGGAATGAACCTTCGCATGATTTTCCCTCCGCACCCCCAAAGCTCGTTGGATCAGGATTCCAGCGCAATCACGATCGAGTAAATCTCG
>CAZZDF010000374.1:0-2224 GCA_964652915.1 uncultured Propionivibrio sp.
ATGAAGCGCGATAACGTCAATTACCTGCTGGTCGGCGGTTTTGTGCTGCTGATGGCGGCTGTGCTGTTTTATGGGTTGTATCGGATTACCGGGCACAGCAAGAAGGGCGACCTTTACTTCACGCATTTTTCCAATGTCGCCGGTATTAAACCGGGCGCGGTGGTGACTTACGAGGGGTTTGAAGTCGGTAATGTGGACCGGATCGAGCCGGAGTTGCGTGACAAGCGTACGATCTATCGCGTCACGCTCAATTTGCGCAAACCCGTGAGCATTCCCGTCGATAGTCAGGCGATGATTGCCACGCCGGGGCTGCTCAGTGCGCCGTTGGTTGAAATCAAGGAAGGTACGGCGAGCGAGCTACTGGCCGTAGGCGGCGATATTCCGGGCAGTCCGAGAGTCGATCTGATGGCTTCGGTGGCCACGCTGGCGGCTGACTTGGGAAAAATCACCGAAACCTCGGTCAAGCCCTTGCTGGCGCAGATCAACGAGAGCGTGACGCCGGCGATGGTCGACATGCGTTCGGCGGTGGAACGCATCAATCGCACTGCCGGGCGCGTCGATGCCCTGTTCAGCGAAGAGAACGTCAATCACTGGAACCATATTCTGCAAAATGCCGATGGCGCTTCGGCCAATGCGCTCAAGCTGTCGACGGATCTGTCGAGCGTGCGTAGCGAGGTTGAAGGGCTGGTCAAGGATTCGCGCGGGCTGGTGAGCGATAGCAGCAAGGATTTGAAGGCCTTGTTGCTGCGTGTCGATAGCACGCTCTATCAGCTCGAATCGGCAGGCCGCCACCTCAACGAATTCTCCCGAACCATCCGCGAAAACCCGGCGACCCTGATCCAGAGCCGCCCACAGACCGACGCTGCCGGAGCCGAGCAATGAAACGATTGAATGCCCTGTTGTTGAGCTTTTGTCTGACGCTGGCCGCTTGCGGCAGCGTGCCGCCGACACCGACCGACCGCTTCTATCGCCTGCAACCGACCAGCATCCCGGCGCCGATCAAGGCCGTGCATGGGACGGTCAATGTGCTGCCGTTCCGCGCCGACAGCCTTTATGCCGAGCGTCCGATTATCTATACCGACGACGCCGGTTCGCGCCAGTTGCGCCAGTACCACTATCACCTCTGGTTGTATCCGCCGGCGCAGACGGTCGAAGCCAGCCTGATGGGCAGCCTGACGCAGGCTTTCGATTTCTCGCGCAGCAAGGATGCCGACAATACCCTTGAGGGGCGCGTGCTGGCTTTCGAACGGGTGGTTTCAGGCAAGAGCAGCAAGGCCGTCGTGGCGCTGGAGCTGCGTCTGGTGGCCAGCGGACGGGTTTTGACGAACAAGGTCTATAAGGCCGAATACCCGGCCGCCGATGATTCGATCGGCGCCTTTGTCGAGGCGATGGAAAAAGCGCTGGCCAAGCTCTATGCCGAGTTTCTGGCCGATCTGGGGTGTGGCTGTTAGCGCAGCCTTGTGCATTGCCGTGGAAGCCGCATGAATAGGCAATCTTGCGTATATTTTCGCGAAGATGCCCGTCGTTATTGGCTTCCCGGTCGGTTACTTGTTTTGACCAAGGTGGCCCCCATATAGCCTGCATACATGGATTTCCTCGAACTTCTTGCCTTGCTTCTTCTTATTGCGACAGGCGCGCTGTGGTACAGCAGCCTGAATGTGCGTGAGCGGGCGGTGTCCGAGGCCAGAGCCGTTTGCGCCGCCGATGGCTTGTTGCTGCTTGACGACACGGTGAGCATTATCCGCATCGGTTTGGCGCGCGATGGCGACGGCGTTCTGCAACTGCGCCGGATTTATGGTTTCGAGTACAGTGATACGGGCAACGACCGGCATTCCGGGAGCATGGTTATGCTTGGCGGGCGTGTTTTGGTGATCCATTTAAGCCCGCCGGCAGCCAAGCCCGGGGTGTCCCTGTTGCACTGAGTCGGGCCTGAAACGGGCGGCGGTCACTCAGGTTGCCCCGAAGCTGGTCCATTCTTCAAGCAAAATCCAAAGCCCGGTAGCCGCGAGCAATAGCGCCATCGAATAGTTGAATAGCCGCAGCGCTTTCGGCTCGCGCAGGCAGTCGCGCAAGCGGTCGCCGATCAGTGCCCAGATGGAAATGCACGGCAGGTTGATGAGCACGAAAATCAGCGCCATCGATAGAGCGGCCTGCACTCCGCCGTTCGGTGGCAGGAAAACGATGGCGCTGTTGAGCACCATCATCCAGGCTTTGGGATTGACCC
>CAZZDF010000375.1:0-2222 GCA_964652915.1 uncultured Propionivibrio sp.
CCGGCATGACCGGGCTCTTCCAGGCGGCCAGCAGCAGTTGGCTCAGGCCGTCGGCCGAGATGCGTTCGGTACGCGACAGGCCTGAGCCGTTGTCCATCAGCAATTCCGGAGCCTTCAGATTCTTTTCTTTGAGCCAGTTGTTGATTCGCTGGCGTGCGCCCTCGGCGGTGGCCGGGCGTTGTGTCGCCAGCGTCAGGAAAACCTGACGCGCCATGACGTTGTTACTGAACTTGTTGATGTCGCGGATGATTTCGCTGAGCGCGGGGGATTCGATACTGGTCAGACTGCGCGCGTTGATCGGTGTCAGTCCTTCGCGCACCTTGCCGTGCAGGGTGCCGCCGAGTTCGCGCCAAAGCGAGCGGAAGAGTTGTTCGACCTGGGTGTTTGCCGGCCATGGCGAAAGGTAGAGCGCCTTTTCGCCGCAGCTGGCGGCATAGCTGCCGTTCAGCTCGATGGTCGAGCCGTTGACCCTGATCTTGAGCTTTTCGCGCCAGTTGCTGCAGCCCTCTTGGGTCAGCTGCAGGCGATTGTCAATGCGCAAATCCTCGCTCGGCGTTTCGCTGAGTACTTGAACATTCTTGTTTCCGGGGGGGGGCAGTAGTGTCAGGCGAATGCTTTTGAGATTGACCAACAGCGCATCTGGTCCGGCGTTATAGGGGCGCAAGGGTTCGTTGTCAAATTCCGCTGCGTCATGAAAAGGGACGGAAAATGCGCTGCGATCGAGCACAAGATCTCCGGAAATTTCGCTGATGCCGCGTGTGCGTAGTTGGCGTAGCAGGAGCCAGAATTGCTCGAGTGTTAGCTTTGGGTCACCGCTGCCGCGCAGGTAGAGGTTGCCGGTGAGTAAGCCGTTTGCCGGCGGGGTGTCTGCCAGAGCTTCTGTTTTCCAGGTATAGGCAGGACCGAGTAGTTCAAGCGCGCTGTAGGTGGTGAGCAGCTTCATCGTTGAAGCCGGGTTCATGGCCTGTTGGGCGTTATAGCGAATGATCGGTTTGTCGGCGTCGACGCTTTGGACGACGACGGCAACGCCTAGGGGCGAGATACCGGCGTCTTTCAATGCTCGATTTACTGAATCTGGAAGCTCGTTGCTGTGGGCGCCGAAAGGAAAACCAAGGATGATGAGTAGTGCAAGGCGCGGCCAGTGGCGCGCGGCGAGTCGAAAGAGATGTAAAAATTGAGCCATGGGTTCTATGATGTAGGTAGTATGGGGTGTGCGAAAACGTCGGGGTTAGGCAGAGGAATTATGAGAGAACAAAGACGACACCAGAGGGTTCGCTTCAATATTCAGCCAGTGGTTCGTATCGGCCAGTACGGATTGGCGGGAACCGGCGAACTGGAGAATATTTCGCTGGGCGGCTTGATGTTGCGTACCGAACTGCCATTAAAGGTGGGGGAGGTTTTTGGCTGCGAATTCGTGGTTTTTGACTCACCTTTGATTGACATGTCGGCGGTTGTGGTAAGCAAGATTGGCGATTTATATGGGGCGCGTTTTCAGGCAGGGCCGATCAGCGAGTGGCTCATTCAGGCTGCCATCGATAGTGCATTGGCCTCAGGCAAGGCTTCGACGCTGAGTATAAATGAACTGCAGGGACGTAAGGTTATGCGGGTGGCAGGCGGGCTCAATGCGGGACTGCGCAACGACTTCATTCATAACCTGACCAAAGTGGGCATCGATGAGCTCGATTTGTCTCAGGTAACTGAAATTGATAGCGCAGGGCTTGATTTGTACCGTCTTGCGGTGAAGCAGCACAGGGTCGGTGTTGTCCAGCTTTCTCCTTGCGTGAGCGCCAAGATGGGGGTTGCTTGAGCGGCGACCAGGTGCTTCAGAAAAGCTGACTCAAGGCATTTCGTTCGCGAGCCCTCAGTTTTTCTATTCCCTTGGCGGCTTCTTGGGTGATTCCATGTGTTTCGCCGTGCGCGACAAACCGATCCAGAGTGTCCCCAAGTGCAAGATGAGATTCCTTCCAATGCTCCCGGAAACCGAGTTCCGTTAGCCTTTCGCAAACTAGTTTCCCGGCAGTAAAGCGAACGAACACGACCGTTTCTCCGTCGCGACGGATGACGACCGCTGTTTCGTGTTGGGCATTGGTGACAACCATGAGTAGATGGTACCAGTTTCCTTTCAGTGCGAGCCATAGCTATCCGATCGCTGATTCACGGCTTTTTGGAAAATTTTCCTTAAATCGCTTGACTGGGGGATTGGTGTCTGTATAATTCGCCTC
>CAZZDF010000376.1:0-2222 GCA_964652915.1 uncultured Propionivibrio sp.
CCCAGTTTTTGCCCAGATAGCCGGCGATAACCCCGGGATAGTCGGTGCATTCCTCGGAAGCGGCCAGCGTGTGGATGAAAAGGCGCTGGAAGAGATACATGGCCGGGTAGCCGATCGCGGACGAGAGCAGAAAAACCCAGAGGCCGGAAAGGCCGACTTGCACCGGCAGGAATACGATGCCGGCGCCGATGGCCATGCCGATGCTCATGATGACCCAACCCCAGTCGGTGCTGTCGAAACGGGTGGCCGCTTTCCACTCGGCGGCACTCATCTCGGCACGATGCCGGTGTTTGACGTCTGTATTGACGGAAATCTGCGGGCTGGCGGGCGTAGTCATGGCGCTTGTCTCGATGTTGTGGAAGGGCATGCTCCGGTTAGATGCAGAGTGAATTTTCCGTCATGCCGGCGAAAGCCGGCATCCAGAAGAATTTTTTCGTCCCGAAGGCTACGGGGCCTTGGGCTCAAGTCCTCTTGGTGGATGCCGGGATGACGGTTTTACACATGGCTTGTCCGGATTATTTGCTTGTCTGCGTCTGCTTTTGGTATTTGTGAAAGTCGCGTATCAGCTCGACCAGATGGTTTCCGATGACCGAATAGTTGTCATCCGGCAGGTTGGCCAGCGAGACCCGAACCGTCCAGTCCGGCCCGGCAAAGCCGACGCCGGGGAGCAGCACCGTCCCGTGGCCGCGCGCCAGATGCACGAGCAGGTCGAAGGGGGTGAAGGTGCTGGTCAGATAGTTGGCAAACTCGGCGCCGTACATCTTTTCGGCGAGATCGCGCAGGTTGACCATCGTGTAGTACGCCGTCTGGCTTGGTCCGCTCGGGGCGGGTATGCCGAGCGATGCGTAGAGCCGGTTCAGGCGATGTCTGAGCAGGATCTGAACGCTTTCCTTGTAGGCTTTCTTCGTATCCATCAGGTCATACAGGGAAAAGAGCGTCATGATCGCCTGCTGTGGCGTAGACAGTCCGCCGGTGTGCGCCAGCGCCACATCGCGACTGTCGATGAGCAGGCGCTCGACGAAGGGGATGGCATCGACATCCGGGGTGACCGTCACGTAGCGTTTGCGTAGTAGCTGCTTTTTGTCTTCCGGCAGTTTGCCGATCATCTTGTCGAAAACATTTTCGTGCTGGACGAAAATGACGCCGAGCCGCCATCCGGTGACGCCGACATATTTGGAAAAAGAAAAGACGCCGATGCAGTTTTCCGGAACGGCTTGAATTACGTCATGAAATTCGTCGACGAAGGGGCTGTAGACCGTATCGGTGAGCACGATCAGGTCCGGCCGGTGGGTTTTGATGATTGCGGCGATTTTTTCGACGCTCTCGCGGCTCATGCTGACGGCGCCCGGGTTCATCGGGTTGACCATGAACAGGGCTTTGATGGCCGGGTCTTTGAGCTTTTCCAGTTCGGCGTCGGAAACCTGCCAGCCGGCGCCTTCGGAGGCGTAGATCAGCACGGGTTTGAGCTCGAAATCGTTGAGCACCGGAATCTCGATGTAGGGCGAGAAAATCGGCGTGATCAGGGCGATCTTGTCGCCGGCGCCGATCAGGAAGTTTTCCTTGAGCGTCTTAAAGGTGTAGTTCATCGCGGCGGTGCCGCCTTCGGTGGCAAAAAGGTCAAAGCGCTGGGTCGGGATGTTGCCGGGCGGGAAGTGCAACTCCTTGAGGTAAGCCTCGACCACCTTTTCCGGCACGGTCAGCATGCGCGAAGGCTCCGGATAATGGTCGCCCAGGATGGCGCCGACCATGCCCGTGACAAAATCATCCGCCGCTATGCCCAGCTTCTGCTCGGCATAGTCCACGCAGCGGCTGAGAAAGACTGCGCTTTCCCGGTCGGTGCGGGATTTGAGGAAGGCGCGGAATTCAGCTGCTATGCCGGCTTTTTTGTTTGCCGGAAAGGCGAGATCGGAGCCTTTGGCAACCGCTTTGGACTGTCCGATCGCAAAGCTGTGCAGCATGTTGAAAGCCAGGCGCACGCGGGTGTTGATGAAGTTCGGATTGCCTCGGCCAGCGTTATAGATGGGCTTGCCGGAAGATTTCGCCGCATCGCCCAAGACGTTCTTGAACTCGAACGGGCTGAGCAGGGCATACTCCTGGCGTTCTTTTTCGGTGAGCGGCCGAACTTCGTCGCCCAGAGCGGTTTCCGTGTAGAAGAGGATACCGGATAGAACCAGCCCGATCGACAACAGGCGCGCGAAAGAAATTTTCATGAGAAAACCTCC
>CAZZDF010000377.1:0-2213 GCA_964652915.1 uncultured Propionivibrio sp.
TGGAGTTCAGACGTGTGCTCTTCCGATCTTGACGGTTGGCTACAAGCAAGAACAGATTTACAAGGACGCCGGAATTACTGCTGATGCGGTACCTTCGGAAGAGATGAATTTCAAGAAAATGCTTGAAGGCCGGATCGATGTGTATCAGACATCGAAAGATGTGGGCTACGAAACGATCAAAACCTTGTTCCCAGCCGACAAAGCAGCGCTGTTTACCAATCATCCCAAGCCCGTTGAACAGAGTGAATATTTCATTCTTTTCTCGAAGAAGAACCCGAATAGCAAGGCGCTTGCCGACAAGTTTGATGCCGGTTTCAAGAAACTGAAGGATTCCGGCGCTTACGACAAGATTGTTGCGCCGCTGAAGAAATAAACTGCGCGTGAAATAAATCTGCGGCCTCTTATGGCATTCATAAGCCATAAGAGGCCGCTTTTTTGTGGCAGCTTTTTGGGGCGGTTAGCGATAGCGGTTGATTGTGTCGCGGGTTTCCAGAGCGACGCGGCGGGCGGCTTCGGCGTAGTCCTCGCCTTTGCTGGCGTAGAGGATGGCGCGCGATGAATTGATCATCAGCCCGCGGCCGGGTGTGTTGGCTTGACTGGTTCGACCGGCGCGTACGGTCGCTTCGACGTCGCCGCCCTGTGCGCCGATTCCTGGCACCAGCAGCGGCATGTCGCCGACGATCTCGCGCACGCGGGCAATTTCTCCAGGGAAGGTTGCCCCAACGACCAAGGCGCATTGCCCGGTGCTGTTCCATTCGCTGGCGACGAGGCGGGCGACGCGTTCGTAAAGCTTTTCCGGCTGGCCGGCTTCTCCGACATCAAGAAACTGCAGGTCGCTACCGCCAGGATTGGAAGTGCGACACAGCAGGATGACGCCCTTGTCCGGATAAGCCAGATAAGGATCGACCGAGTCGCGTCCCATGTAGGGATTGACCGTAATGGCGTCGGCCCGGTAACGCTCGAAGACTTCAACGGCGTATTGCTCGGCGGTGCTGCCGATGTCGCCACGCTTTGCATCGAGAATAACCGGAATACCGGGGTGCTTGGCGTGGATGTGCGCGATCAGCGCTTCGAGCTGGTCTTCGGCGCGTTGCGCAGCAAAGTAGGCGATCTGCGGCTTGAAAGAGCAGACGAGTTCGGCGGTGGCGTCGACGATGCGGGTGCAGAAGTCAAAAATGGCGTCCGGTTGGCCTTTGAATTGCGCCGGAAACTTTGCCGGGTCGGGATCGAGTCCGACGCAGAGCAGCGAGTTGTTGGCGGTCCAGGCAGCGTTGAGCGATTCGATGAAGGTCATGGCGTGTCCAGTATTTATAGGAGGCTTTGCTTCGAGCATGTTGTTGCAATATCGGTCAGGCAGGAGCCGACGATTTGAGGTAAAGTCGGGCGCAATTTTACAACGGCGGACGAGTCTGTTTTATGGATGATTTGGCAAGGCTTGAAGAACTTCTTCTGCAGAAGACTTTGTTGGTGATCATCAAGTCGCATGAGGAGAAGCGTGTTTTGGCAATGCTTGAGCGCTTTGCCTTACTGCGCGGACGCGAGCTTTCTCATTGGAGTATTACAACAGGTCTGTGCGATGGGGCGACGCGTAAGCCTGCCTACAACACGGAATCGATCGAGGATGCGTTTCGGCACATCAAAAGAGCTCCGGGTTCCTCGGTGTATGTGTTTTTCGATGCGCATCATTTCATTAGCGAACCAATAGCAATTCGCATGATCAAGGATTTGCTTGATTCTTCGTCGGATCGCATGTTGGTGTTTGTTACTCCGGAGTTCGAGCTTCCTGACGACCTGAAGAAAATTGCCGCGACATTTGAGCCCGACCTGCCCGACAGCAAGCGTTGTTTCGAAATTTTGCAGGAAGAGGCGCGTTGCTGGCGACAGCAGAACGGAGAAAAAGTGAGTGCGACGCGCCAGTCGATCAATCTCCTGACGCAACATCTTTGCGGCTTGACCGAGAGCGATGTGCGCAAGTTATGCCGCATGTCGATTCACGATGATGGTGCTTTGACCGCCGACGATATTGGTAGGGTCTTGCGCTACAAACATCAATCGCTTGAGTCGGCAGATTTACTTACGCTTGAAACCGAGGTGCCGACGCTGGACGAGATTGGCGGGCTGGAACGTTTGAAACAATGGCTTAAAATCCGGCGCGAGGTGTTTTTGGAGCCGGAAAATTCTCATGGTCTTCCCTCGCCGAAAGGCGTGCTTCT
>CAZZDF010000378.1:0-2200 GCA_964652915.1 uncultured Propionivibrio sp.
CATGCAGAACTTCAATACCTTCTGGCTGCACGGCATTCTGGCGCAGGGCAAGATTCTTCTGCCGGTTGGAACTGCCAAAGGCAGCTTCATCGACGCGCGTGACATTGCGGCGGTGGCGGCCAGCCTGTTGAGCCGCGACGATCTCAATAACCGCGATTTTGATTTGACGGGTCCGCAGGCCCTCAGTCATGACGAAGTCGCAAAGATTCTGGCGCAGGAAGCCGGGCGTTCCATTGTTTTTCAGGACATTACGCCGGAGGCGATGCTGGAAGGCTTGCTCGCTGCGCAGCTACCGCGCCCTTACGCCGAATTCCTGGTGATGATTCTGGGCTTCTTCAAGGCTGGCTATGCCGAGCGCCTTACTGATTCGGTACAGGCCGTTACCGGCAAGGCGCCGCGCAGCTTTGCGCAATATGCCAAGGATTACCGGGCTTCCTGGCTGGGGTAACCCCGCTCTTCTGCTCCGGAATAATCGGCGCTCATGCTTGCGAGTGCTGCCTGTCGGGAAACTGTGCGTCAGATCTGCAGTATTTTTGAAACGGCTGCGGCGAAGCGCTATGATTTGGCCGACAAGCAGTATTCGCACTTAACCATGATTCCGGAGAGAGAACGACAATGAAAAAGAGCCATCTGAATGCGGAGCGGCAACGGATCAGCGAAGCGCGTCATCATGATCCTTTTGCCATTCTGGGGCGTCATCCCGAGGGTAAGGAGCTTGTTGTCCGGGCCTTCATTCCCTGTGCGGACAACGTGAAAATTGCTGAAGGCGGACTCCCGCTGACTCGCATTCCAGGAACCGATCATTTCGAGTGGCGGGGTGATGGCCGGCTCGTGCCGATGCATTACAGCCTGATCTGGCGAGACCCCCATCACCGCGAACACTACTCGCGCGATCCCTATACCTTTGCCCCGCAGATCGGTGACCTTGATCTGCATCTGTTTGCCGAGGGTCGCCACCGCCATGCCTTTAATTTTCTCGGAGCCAACGAGCACGAGGTGGATGGCATTGCCGGCGTCCTGTTTGCCGTCTGGGCGCCGAATGCCGAGCGCGTGAGCGTCGTTGGCGATTTCAACAACTGGGATGGGCGGCGCCATCAGATGCGGGTGCGTGGTGCGAGCGGCATCTGGGAGTTGTTCATTCCCGATCTGGAAGCGGGGCACATCTATAAATACGAAATCCGCAATCGCAGTAGTGGCCAGATTCTGCTCAAGGCCGATCCCTATGGGCAGCGCAGCGAGTTGCGTCCGCGCACCGGTTCGATCATTCCGGCGGAGGCCGGCTATGACTGGACGGACGGCGAATGGATGACCCAGCGTCGTAGCCACGACTGGATGCATACGCCGATGTCGGTCTACGAAGTGCATTTGGGTTCGTGGCAGCGTGACCAGGAAGGTGAGTTCCTCAATTATCGGGAGCTGGCACATCGCCTGGTGGATTACGTGAAGCACATGGGTTTCACGCACATCGAACTGATGCCGGTGACCGAGCATCCCTTCGATCCGTCCTGGGGTTATCAGGCGACGGGTTATTTCTCGCCGACCAGCCGTTTCGGTGATCCGGATGATTTTCGTTATTTCGTCGATTTTTGCCACATCAATGGCATCGGCGTGCTGCTGGACTGGGTGCCAGCGCACTTCCCGAAAGACGCGCACGGTTTGGCCGCTTTTGACGGAACGGCCTTGTACGAGCACGCCGATCCGCGCTTGGGCGAGCACAAGGACTGGTCGACGCTGATCTTCAATTTCGGGCGCAACGAAGTGAAGAACTTCCTGCTGTCGAGCGCCGTTTATTGGCTTGAGAAAATGCACGTCGACGGTTTGCGCGTCGATGCCGTCGCTTCAATGCTCTACCTTGATTACTCGCGCAAGGAAGGCGAGTGGATTCCCAACGAGTTTGGCGGGCGCGAGAATCTGGCGGCGATCAACTTTCTGCGCGATTTGAACATCGCCGTGCACGATCAGTGTCCGGGTGTTCTGATGATTGCCGAGGAATCGACCTCCTGGCCGCAGGTCAGCCGTCCGGTGTATGCGGGCGGGCTGGGTTTCGACATCAAGTGGAACATGGGCTGGATGAACGACACCTTGTCGTACATGGCGCATGATCCGATTCATCGTCAGTATCAGCAGGGTAAGCTGACCTTCAGCATGTTGTATTGCTTCACCGAGAATTTCATGTTGCCGTTTTCGCACGACGAAGTGG
>CAZZDF010000379.1:0-2193 GCA_964652915.1 uncultured Propionivibrio sp.
CGCGGCAAGTCGACGACCCGGCCTTGCGGCGTCATCACATAGATGGTTTCGTCGAGCGCCGCTTCCTTGTAGTGCTTGACCCAATCGGACGAATCGGAGACTTCTTCCTTCCAGCTCAACAGCTGGCGCAACCAGGCAATCTTGTCGTCGTAATTGCCGTCCGACGAATGCTTGCTTCCCTCCTTGTAGCGCCAGTGCGCCGCCACGCCGAGTTCGGCATGCTTGTGCATTTCGTGCGTACGGATCTGCACTTCGAGCGACCGCCCGTCGGGACAATGCACGGCGGTGTGCAGCGAGCGGTAGTCGTTCCCCTTGGGATTCGAAATGTAATCGTCGAATTCCTTGGGAATCGGCGACCACATGTTGTGCACGATGCCCAGCGCCGTATAGCAATCCTTCACCTCATCAACGACGACACGCAAGGCGCGCACGTCATAGACTTCGGAAAACTCGACGCCTTTCTTCCGCATCTTGTTCCAGATGCTGTAGATGTGCTTCGGCCGCCCGTAGATTTCGGCATCGACGATGCCGACCGTAGCCAGCTCCTGCTTCAAACGCGCCACCGCATCGGTAATGAACTGCTCGCGCTCGCCACGCTTTTCATCAAGCTGCTTGGCGATCCTTTTGTAAATATCCGGATGCAGGAAGCGGAACGACAAATCCTCGAGTTCCCACTTCAGCTCCCATACGCCAAGCCGGTTGGCCAGCGGCGAGTACAGTTCCAGCGTCTCGCGCGCCACATGCACGCTCAGTTCGTCCGCCTCAACCGTGTAGTAACGCAACGTTTGCGTGCGCGAAGCCAGCCGCAGCAAAACGACGCGGATATCCTCGACAACCGCCAGAAACATCTTGCGCAGAATTTCCACCTGCGCCTTCATTTCCGCCGGATCGCTCTGACCATTTTCATCAGAGTGAACGACGAAACTGCGTGTGATCGGACGCATCCGATTCAGGCGCGAAACACCACCGACCAGATGCGACACCGCCGGCCCGAAGCGCTGGTCGATGTGTGTAATCCCATGCTCGTTATAGCTCGGCACAGCGAACAACAGGGCCGCCAGGCGACAATCGACATCCAGCTTCAAGCCAACGAGGATGAGCGCCATGCCCAGCGCGTGATGCCAAACGCCTTCGCCACTCCCCAGCTTGAGATCGCCATAAACCGACTGCGCAAACTCGGCCGCGAGGCGGATTTTCTCCATCTCGGCGTCGGAAAGCCCCTCACAAAGCGTCTTCAGGGAATGCTCGAAGTCGCTCTGAGCGGCGACAGAATGGACAACGGATACCATGCCGCCATTATACCCCTTGCTGCAAGCGACCGTTCTCGGTAGCTGAAGCAGGAAAAGCCTACAGATATCAAGCCAGCGGAGGCCAGCATCAACTTGTTTCCAGAACGACATTTTCGCCGCGTTCGCCATACCCGCCGTGGTTAAATGCGCTTTTCCAAGCAACGCATACCGCACATGGTGCTCAAAAAACTCATCAACTGGTTACGCGGAAGACAAGAGGCCCCACACATCCCCGAGGAACTGTGGCAGCAAACGCTCACCACCCTGCCCTTCCTCGAACGGCTGAGCGCCGACGAAAAATCGCGTCTCAAACAACTCTGCGAAGCCTTCCTCGCCGAAAAGGAATTTTCCAGCGCCGGCGGGCTGGAACTGACTGACGCCATGTGCGTTTCCATCGCCGTGCAGGGCTGCCTGCCGATCCTCAACCTCGGCTTGTCGTGTTATCGCGGCTGGGTAGGCATCGTCGTCTATCCGGGCGAATTCGTCGTCCCGCGCGTCATCGAAGATGAATTCGGCGTCGTCCATGAGTTCGACGACATTGCTTCGGGCGAAGCCTGGGAAGGCGGCCCCGTGCTGATCTCATGGGACGATGCGCAGATGGCCGGCTCGGGTTACAACGTGGTCATTCACGAATTCGCCCACAAACTCGACATGCTCAACGGCGACGCCGACGGCCTTCCTCCCCTCCCGCCGGGACTCACCCCGCAACTCTGGGAAGAAACCCTGCTGGCCGCCTACGACGACTTCTGCCAACGTGTCGATGACGCAGAGCAACGCGGCGAGGAAACCCGGCTCGACCCCTACGCCGCCGAGAATCCCGCCGAATTCTTCGCCGTCATGAGCGAAACCTTCTTCGAAATGCCGGAACTGCTCAAGGAAGAGTATCCGGAGCTTTACACGCTAT
>CAZZDF010000380.1:0-2173 GCA_964652915.1 uncultured Propionivibrio sp.
CTACATAAAACAAAACCCCGCCTTCCAAAAAAGACGGGGTTCGTCAGCAGTCTGACGGCGGCCTCGGCCGCCGTTATTCTTTGCGCTTAGCGGCGCCGGTATTCGACGAACGAAAACGTCAGGCCGGATTGGCTTTGCTGGGTTTTGCGCGAGATTTCCTGCCAGTCTTCCTGTCGAAACTCCGGGAAAAATGTGTCGGCGTCAAAATCCGCTTCGATTTCCGTCATGTCGAGTATGTCGGCGATGGGCAGAGCTAGCCGGAAGATGTCGGCCCCCCCGATGATGCTTACTTGATCGGCGTTTCCTGCTTGGGCAAGGGCTTCTTCGAGCGAGGTTGCCACGGTGGCGCCTTCGGCTTGATAGGCCGCGTTGCGGCTGACGACGATGTTGTGCCGTCCAGGCAAGGGGCGAAAAGCTTCGGGAAGCGACTCCCAGGTTTTGCGCCCCATGATCACCGGCTTGCCAAGCGTTACCTCGCGGAAGTGGCGCATGTCTTCCGGCAGGTGGCAGAGTAAGTGGTTGTCCTTGCCGATGGCGCGATTTTTGGCGACGGCGACGACGAGCGAAATGATCGGCATGGTGTTTCCTTTCAGACGGCAATAGGTGCGGCGATGTGTGGGTGTGGGTCATAGCCTTCGAGGGTGAAATCCTCGAAGCGGAAGGCGAACAGGTCTTTGACTTCCGGATTGAGGCGCATCGTCGGTAGCGGGCGCGGGGGGCGTTCGAGTTGCAGTTTCGCCTGCTCGAAGTGGTTGTTGTAGAGATGCGCGTCGCCGAGCGTATGTACGAAGTCGCCGGGCTGGTAATCGCAGACCTGCGCCAGCATCAGGGTGAGCAGGGCGTAGGAGGCGATGTTGAAAGGCACGCCGAGAAAGATGTCGGCGCTGCGCTGATAGAGCTGGCAGGAAAGTTTCGGCCGCTGGTCGGCGTCATTCGGCGAAGCGGGCGCGACATAAAACTGGAACAATGCATGGCAGGGCGGCAAGGCCATCTTGTCGACATCCGCCGGATTCCAGGCGGTGACGATATGACGGCGCGAGTCCGGATTATTCTTCAGGCTTTGCACGAGCTGGCGGATCTGGTCGATTTCACGCCCGTCGGGCGTCGCCCAGTGACGCCATTGGTAGCCGTAGACCGGGCCGAGGTTGCCGTCGGCATCGGCCCATTCGTCCCAGATGCTCACGTTGTTTTCCTTGAGGTAGCGGATGTTGGTGTCGCCCTGCAGGAACCACAGCAGTTCGTGGATGATCGAGCGCAGATGCAGCTTTTTGGTGGTCAGCAGCGGGAAGCCGGCGCCCAGGTCAAAGCGCATCTGCCAGCCGAAGATCGAGCGGGTGCCGGTGCCGGTGCGATCGGTTTTCACGGTGCCGTGTTCGAGAACGTGGCGCATCAGGTCGAGATAGGGAATCATGGTTGTTGCCAAAGCTGTTCAAGTGGCGGAATTGTAACGGGAAGAGAAAAGAATTTCTGACGAAGTGATAGCTGCTTGCAGCTTTCCCTTTGCCACATATACTATCCACATATTCGTCAATGCTGACCGCTGGTCTGGATTAGGAGCGAACGCCATGCTGCTGAACCTGTTTTCGTCGCGCCCGGAGCATCCGCTGGGAGACCCCAAGGAACTCAAGCGGACCTTGTCTGAGTTGCCGATCGACAATTCGTTCAAGGCAGTCGACGAGGTTTACGGCTGGTTCGAGTCCTTGCGTGCGGCGCACGACTTCAAGGTCGATCATCTCTTCGATGTGATTCGTCAGCTTGACGAAGCCGCGCAAGTGCATATCCGGCGCCTGTCTCGCGATTATCTGAATGCGCCTCGTCTGTCGAAAAGCGAGGAGCGGCGCTTGTGGACGATGTGCTACAACTACTGGGGCGAAGTTTCCGGTCTCTATGCGGCGTGCATCGAGCGCGCCAAGCTGAATCCCAAGGATAAAGCCAGTGAAGCGCTCAAACCGCAGTTGCCCTTGGCGGCAACTAGACTCGTGGCGGCGCGGGCCACGCAGTTGAAGTGGGTAGAGTTTCGCTATGATCCGGTGGGCGAAGACCTGTGGCGCGGGCTTGGAAAACCTTATCTTGAGGCCGAAGCCGCCGGTTATGCGCAAAAGCCGGTACAGCTTTATCCGGCGAGCCCCGGAATGACCAGCGTGGCACAGCAGTATTTGCAGGCATTGATTCG
>CAZZDF010000381.1:0-2165 GCA_964652915.1 uncultured Propionivibrio sp.
GTTTGTCGGTATTGCGCCTGTTGAACGAGCCGACGGCTGCGGCGATTGCCTATGGCCTAGATAATGCGGCCGAAGGCGTTTACGCCGTTTATGACCTCGGCGGCGGCACCTTTGATATTTCGATTCTCAAGTTATCGCGCGGCGTGTTCGAGGTTCTGGCAACCGGCGGCGATTCGGCGCTGGGCGGCGATGATTTCGATCAGCGTATTTTCTGCTGGATCATCGAGGCCGCCAAGCTCAAGCCCTTGTCGGTCGAAGACGCGCGTCTGCTGCTGACCAGCGCGCGTGAAGCCAAGGAATATCTGACGCCGCATGGCGTGGCGCCGATCAATGCGCGCTTGAACAGCGGCGAAGTGGTTGATCTCAAGCTGACGACGCAGATTTTTACCGAAATTACGCAAACGCTGGTGGCCAAGACCATTCAGCCGGTGAAAAAAGCGCTGCGCGATGCGGGGCTTTCGGTTGAAGAAGTCAAAGGTGTGGTGATGGTCGGCGGGGCGACGCGCATGCCGCAGATTCAGCGCGCGGTGGGCGAGTTTTTCAAGCAGGAACCGTTGAATAATCTCGATCCGGATAAAGTAGTGGCGCTTGGCGCGGCGACGCAGGCCAATCTCCTGGCGGGCAATCGCGCGGCGGGTGATGACTGGTTGTTGCTTGACGTGATTCCGCTGTCCTTGGGGCTGGAAACCATGGGCGGCTTGGTCGAGCGGATCATCCCCCGCAACTCGACCTTGCCGATTGCCCGGGCGCAGACGTTTACGACCTTCCGCGACGGGCAGACGGCGTTGGCCGTGCACGTGGTGCAGGGCGAACGTGAGCTGGTTGCCGATTGCCGTTCCTTGGCACGCTTTGAACTGCGTGGCATTCCGCCGATGGTCGCCGGCGCGGCACGGATTCGCGTGACCTTTCAGGTCGATGCCGATGGCTTGCTGGCGGTTTCGGCGCGTGAGCTGACTTCGGGTGTCGAGTCGAGTATCGTGGTCAAGCCTTCGTATGGTTTGTCCGATGACGAAGTGACCAACATGCTCAAGGATTCGATGGCGCATACCAAGGACGACGCGCTGCGGCGTGCCTTGAAAGAGGCGCAAGTCGAGGCGCAGCGCCTGATCGAGGCCGTTCAGTCGGCGCTCAAGAGCGATGCGGATTTGCTTTCCGAAGAGCAGCTAGTCAAGCTCGAAGGCGCCATTTCGCGCTTGCAGATTGCCTCGCTGGGTGACAATCGCCGACACATCACGTTGGCGATGGACGAACTCGAAGCAGAGACCAAGGAGTTTGCCGCGCAGCGGATGGATAAATCGATTCGCAACGCTTTTTCCGGCAAGAGCATCGAGGAGATCGAGCGTACGACCGTTTCGTCAGATCAGGAAGGGGAATCCGCGTGACGCAAATCATCGTTTTGCCGCATGTCGAGGTCTGCCCCGAGGGGGCCGTGATCGAAGCCAAAGCTGGCGAATCCTTATGCCAGAACTTGCTCGATAACGGGATTCCGATCGAGCATGCTTGCGAAATGTCGTGCGCGTGTACCACCTGCCACGTCATTGTGCGCGAGGGATTCAATGCCTTGGAACCCTCCGATGAACTGGAGGACGATCTGCTCGACCGCGCCTGGGGCCTGGAACCGAACTCGCGTTTGTCGTGTCAGACGATTGTCAATGAAACGCCGCTGGTCATCGAGATTCCGCGCTATTCGATCAACATGACCAAGGAAGGCAAGCGTTAATTCTCAGGAGGTATGGCGATGAAATGGACGGATGTCAGCGAACTGGCGGTTGAGCTTTCCGAAGCGCATCCGGATGTTGATCCGCTGAAACTCAATTTTGTCGACCTGATGAACTGGGTGATTGCCTTGCCTGGTTTTGACGATACCACCAGCCACTGTGGCGAAAAGATTCTTGAAGCGATCCAGCAAGCCTGGATCGACGAAGTGGCATGAAGAGTAACGATTTTGGCGGTGTTCAGCGTAACGTGCTGGGTGGTCCGCTTGGGCGTTGCAGCGATCGTCCACTAACCGGTTTCTTTCGCGATGGCTGCTGCAATACCGGCCCGCAGGATTTGGGGAGTCATACGGTTTGCGTGGTGATGACCGACGATTTTCTGGTGTTTTCCAAAGCGCGCGGTAACGACCTCTCTACGCCACAGCCGGAATACGGTTTCCCCGGCCTTAA
>CAZZDF010000382.1:0-2160 GCA_964652915.1 uncultured Propionivibrio sp.
TTCCTTTTGGCAGGTGTTCGGACATTTTCGCAGACAATCCTCGCGTATGATTATAAGCAAAGCTTTCGTCGGGAAGCGCAGTGCGTTTGACTACTTTGCGACAATTGTCATGGGGCAATGGGTGAGTCCGGAGCCAATGGAATAAGACCGTTTGAGGTGTGATTGGTGAAAAGTTGGTGTTTTAATCCGGATTATCGAAACCTTGAGGCCGAACAGCGGTTTGGTAGTCTTGAGGCAGTTTTTGCTTTGGATGGCGAGCGTATTACCAAGGACCCGATCAGCTGTGTGCTACGGGTTAGCGCTGATGGCAAGCGCTACTATGTGAAACGCTATTTCAGCAACGGCAAAAACCGGGTTCGTCGCTGGTTTGGTTTGCGTGGCCTGATCGGACCGCAACGCATCAAAAGGGAATGGGAAAACCTGCTGGTTTTTCGTCGCTTGGGAATCCCTGCGCCCACCGTGGTGGCTTATGGGCTGGAGCGCCGTTATGGCAGTTTTGTGCGCGGGGCCTTGGTGACCGAGGAGGTTCCGGATACGACCGATTTGGGAAAGATGGCGAGCGCCGACGATGGTCGTTTACGTGATCGCGCTTGGGTAGCGCACGTGCTGCATCAGGTGGCGCAGGCCACGCGTGCTTTGCATGACATCGGCTTCGCGCACAACGATTTGAAGTGGCGCAATTTGCTCGTCGGGCCGGGCGAGCGGCCGACGGTTTATTGGATCGACTGCCCGAGCGGTTGCTTTTGGTGGGGCGCGTTTCTGCAATACCGGATCATCAAGGATCTGGCTTGCCTCGACAAAGTGGGCAAGTATCAATTGGCGCGAACACAGCGTTTGCGCTTTTACCTGGATTACGTTGGAAAAGCCCGCTTGGATGCAGGCGACAAGGCGCGCATTCGGCGAATCCTTCGCTTTTTTGAAGGGCGGGAATAAGCGGATTGCTGGTTGCGTTTGTTGTCTTGGTCGGCTCGTCCAGAGGCCGTGTGCTTATTGGCTTGCGCGGTTAGCGCCGGCGTAGATCGCCATTTGACGGGCGTTCCGGAAGGGTCAGGCGGAGCGCTCTTCCGCTGCTTCGTTGAACTGCATTGCATGTAGTCGCGCGTAGGGGCCGTTTTTGGCCAGCAGTTCGCTGTGGTTGCCGCGCTCGACAATGCGGCCTTCTTCCATGACCATGATGACGTCAGCCTTTTCAATGGTCGATAGGCGGTGGGCGATGACCAGTGTCGTGCGGTCGCTGGTGACGTGGTCCAGCGCGGCCTGAATGTGCCGTTCGGATTCGGTGTCGAGCGCCGAGGTGGCTTCGTCAAGAATCAGGATCGGGGCGTTTTTCAGAATGGCCCGGGCGATGGCCAGCCGTTGCCGTTGGCCGCCGGAGAGCAATACGCCGTTTTCGCCGATCAGCGTGTCGAATCCGGCCGGGAGGCGTTCGATGAATTCCAGCGCATAGGCGGCCTCAGCGGCCTTTTTGATGTCTTCCCTTGGGGTGCCGGCGAGATCGCCGTAGGCGATATTGTTGGCGATGGTGTCGTTGAACAGGGAGACTTGTTGGTTCACCAGGGCAATGTGCTGGCGCAGATTGCGCAGCGTGTAGTCTTCAACATCGACACCGTCGATCAGGATCTGCCCGGTTTCATGGTGGTAGAAGCGCGGGATCAGGCTGGCCAGCGTGGATTTTCCGCTGCCGGAACGCCCGACCAGTGCCACCATCTGACCGGGCTCGATGGTGAAGCTGATGTCTTCGAGAACGTTTTGCGTGCTGCCGGCGTAGCGGAAGCTTAGGTTTTTGACTTCGATGCGCCCGCTGACGCGGGGCTTTTCAATGCTTCCGGTATCGCGTTCCGGTAGCTCATCGAGTTGAGCAAAGATGCTTTCCGCCCCGGCCAGTCCTTTCTGAATGGTGCTGCTGACTTCTGACAACTGGCGGATGGGTTTGGGCAGCATGCCGGCTGCGGTGATGTAGGCGACGAGGTCGCCGGCGGTGGAATTGCCGCGCAGCAGCAGCACAAGAAAAAGCACGGTGGCCATTGTGCTGAAAATGACAAACTGCAGGGCAGGGGTGAAGGTGGCTCCGGTTTTGACCATGCGCAATTGCTTGCGCGTGTTTTCTTCGCTGGCCGCCTTGAATCGGGAGATTTCATAGTTTTCCCCGCCGAAGCTGCG
>CAZZDF010000383.1:0-2158 GCA_964652915.1 uncultured Propionivibrio sp.
GACTCGGATCAGCCACCGGAATAACGTCCGCCACGCCATAACACAGACAAAAATACACGCGATTCTCTTCCGCTTCGATATAGCAGCCGGTACCGCGAATCCCGATAGTCGCCGTCACCGTCTGCAATTTTTTTGGTCCTTTACCAAAAACCGAAAGTATCTTGCCGGTCAACACGCGCATGACGTCGGCAACCGCTCCGGAAAAACTCACCGCGCTATTCTCGCGCTGCAAGAAGGCATCCTGATTGATGACGTAAACAACCTCGCTGTTGGCGCCGGTCATCACCGTATCACCACTACCAACCAGCATGCCTTCGCTGGCTGGCCTGCCGTTAATCAAGACAGTCCCCTTGAGTTTTTGCACCCCCGGAACAACCGGCTTGCCGGCATTGGCCAGAGCCGTACGGAATAATCCGTCAAACCCTGCTGTTCCGAGCAATCCGGCAACGGCAAGCCGCTTCAAACATGACCGACGACCGCTATTCTTCATCCGATGACCTCACAAGATCAAAACCGCGCGGCAAAAGAGCAACAAGCACTAATGCTCGAAATGGCAGTGCACCCGATCTTCGAGAAGCTGGCGAGCCTCTGCCTCGTTGCAATGCTCGATTGTTTCAAAAATTTCCTTGGCCATGCTCCTGAACACCGCCATCACTGTCGGATCAAAATGCGACCCGGTGTCTTTTTCGAGAATATCCATGACCGAAGCGAACGGCATCGGTTCTTTGTATGGGCGTTTTGAACACAAGGCATCAAAAACATCGGCAACGGCGAATATGCGAGCGGCCTGCGGAATCTCCTCACCTTTAAGCTGACGCGGATAGCCCGTGCCATCCCACTTTTCGTGATGCGCCGCAACGATCGCATTCGCGCCATCAAGCCATCCCATACCGGTAACGATCTGCTCGCCCTGAGCCACGTGTGTACGCATCGTCGAAAGCTCGGCATCATCGAGTTTTCCCGGCTTGAGCAAAATTGCATCGGGAATGCCGATTTTTCCGACATCGTGCAGAAAACTGCCGACGATCAGCGCTTGCATCGCATTCCCACTCACGCCCATACGTTCGGCAATGCGCGCTGCAATCCAGGCTACCCGGTAATTGTGCGCGCCCGTATCTGAATCACGCTTGGCAATCGCTCTTCCCAAAGACTCCATCATCGAGATGTGCGAATCGAGAACCTCGCGCGCCTTGCGTTCGTTATCGGCAGACAAGTACACAACCACCGGATAGACCGCCAAACCACAAAGCAGCGAAGCCAAGCCCACCATCAACGCAGCAGTCAGTGAATTCAAGGCTATTTGCCGTTCCTGCCACTCCGGGATAATGCGCACGCCTTCGAAATACCCAGTAATCGCCGCCTTATCCTTGATTTCTTTATAGCGCAACGGGACAAACACCCGTAAAGCCCATTTGCCGTCCGGCAGATCAATGCTTTCGTACGATGAAACGGTATAGACAGGCTTGACATGGGAAGGCAGCAAGGCTTCAACCACCTCCCCCTGCTCAGTCAATGACTCAGCCAGTTTTTCACCACGGCTGTTATATATCTCGGCGATATCAAACAAGCCACCGGTAATAATTTTTGCCGCAATCGCTGCGTGCTCTCTGGCGCGCTCTCCGGTCAAATCTACCGCATGGTAGTAATCGAGCAGACGCCCTGATTCCTCGGTCGCCAGAGCCACCACGTTTTCCTCGGCACGCTCGCGAGCAACCAGCCAGGCGAGCGGGCTGGCAATCAACGCAAGAGCCATGCTGACCGCCCCAATACGAAGCGCAGCGCGTTTCTGGAATGGATTCATAAGCGGACGATTGAATTGATAAAACGCTGCAAACGGCACACCCTGTAGAAGCAACACTTCGACCGATGCACAACGCTAACAATATCAGGAATCGGCCCAATGAACGCGAAGAATTGCGCCAGCTGCCGAATACGCCATACCGCGGGTTTCAGTTCAGATCAATCGCATAGTGCTTCAGATCGTCGAGACTGACTACCTCGAGACAAGACTCGTTGCAGGCATTGAGCACAACACGCGGCGCTTTGCCGGCGTGCAAGGCTTCCAGCCAACGAGCCGCACAAAGACACCAACGATCGCCAGCATTAAGGCCGGGGAAACCGTATTCCGGCTGTGGCGTAGAGAGGTCGTTACCGCGCG
>CAZZDF010000384.1:0-2147 GCA_964652915.1 uncultured Propionivibrio sp.
CGCTTTATTACCCGTCTCACCCCCATCCCACCAGCCGGACTCGATACGTTCCGGCCCGGCCAGCAGGGTAAGAACGCCTTGCCGATAGGGGCGGCCATCGACCTCGGCCAACGCTTCCGGCTTGTCGAGCAGCCAGAGCGGGCGGGGAAAGACCGAAGGCTCATCCGGCGCAGCCTTCTCAAACAAGGCAATGCGGCGCGTGGCGCATTCGGGACGGTGATCGTCCTGCACGCCCAGGCGATACACCTGCTGCCCGCCAAGCCGCGCCTCCAACCGCTCTAGCAAAGCACCGACGGCTTCCTGCGCATTACCACCATCGTCAAACAAGGCCAGGCTGCGCCCCGGCAAGTCCGTCACGTGTGAGGCCTGCAGACAAAGCGACTCAACCGGCGCAGTGAGCGACAAACGACCAAGCCGCTCGCGCAAGACGCGCTCGAAACGCGCTTCATCGGAAGTCGGCGCAGAAAACCGCAAAGCCAGCGGCGTATCGCCCTGCCGGTGCAACAAGTGCAAGACCAATTCACGCACCCCGCCCTGCCGCACGGCCAGCCATCCGGCCAACGCCGAAGTCAGGCGTCGAGCGGCAAACAGCAAGGCGCCCGCATTTTCGACGGCAGCCGGAAGCGGAAGCGACATGGAAAAACGCTCGGGAAAAACAAAATCGGCGCGCGGGTCGGGCAACTCGCCAAAAGCCCGGGCCAACAGCTGCATGGTCTCCCGCCCGATGCGCCGGGAAAGCGCCGTACCCGGCAAGCGGCGCAAATCGGCCAGCGTGCGCACACCAAAGCTGGCGAGCGAAGCCGCCGACTTGACCGGCAACACGTCGATCGGCAAGGCTTCCAGATGCTGGCGCAACGACGGCATATCCGGGCACCGCGCCGCCGTCGCCCGCTGTGCCAACCACTGCGCCCCCAAGGGGGTCGGTGCCGCAGCCAGTTCCACCGAAAACCCCTGCGCCTGCACACCGGCCTGTACCACATCGACCAACTTTTCCACGCCACCGAACAAACGCAGGCAACTGCCAACTTCCAGCAACAGGCTATCTGGCGTCACGCTGATGCGCGGTGTCAGGCAGCCCGCCCAACAAGCCAGCGCATTCATCGCTGCCTCTTCGCGCGACAGGTTGCGTAGCATCAAGGTAATCGCCGGCGCCAGCATGCGCGCCGCCGCCATGCCGCTCCCGCTTTCGACCCCCGCCTGTCGCGCCACCGCATCGGCAAGAAGAATGCGACCCTGCTCGACAATCGCGCTAGGCGATGGCAAAGGGGCGTTGGCTTCGAGCGGCAATAAAGGCAGGTGGAGTGCGAGCCAGAGTGGAGTGTGTGGAAAACTCTGCGGAACAATCGGATGATTCATGGTCTGAGCGCCATTTCAGCGGTCGTGGCACATCGAGATGAAGGGTTTTGGCGCACGGCGCGCCGCGCCGCTTGAGCAGATTGACCGCCAGATCGCCACGCGAACCTGCGGCAAGTACCAAGCGCAAGGAAGCCGCCGATGCTTCGGCCGCGGCTTGCACCGGCCGGAACAAAAAAGCCAGACTATTGCTGCCAGCAACTGCCACCTGCAAGCGCCGCGTCTGCCGGGCATCAATCGCCCCCGCCCAGCACAACACCGCGCCCAGTGCACCGCTCGACAGAGCTTGCCCAGTCGCCCACAGAGCGTCGCGTGAGCTTTCCGGCGCCACCACAACCAGCCGTGCCAAATCGACACCCCAGGCCGCCCAGGCCGGAGCGTGCGGCCGATGCTGAGGCGCCACCAGCAACGACCAGCGCCCTTCTTCGCGCATTTGGCCAAGCGCCGGTAGAACCAGCGAACACTCGCCCAACCCGACATGATCGACCAGAATTTCAGTGAGCGTGCCGCGCGGCCAGCCGCCACCAGGCAACTCGGCATCCAGCTTGAGAAAGCCACTCGATACGGCGGGCATCTCGGCACTGGCGAGACGATCCGCGCGCCAGACATCGGGCCGCTCAAGAATTTCGGCAAGCGCAGCGGCCGCCTTCATGCCGCCACCCGCTCCGGCTCAGGCAAAAAACTATCCGCCGAAAACGCATCACCCTCGCCCGCGCCATCCACCCGCCACACGACAGGTTCATCGCATTCCGGGCAAATCCAGTGCTGCAAGCGCGCACTAAGCGCCACCTCCA
>CAZZDF010000385.1:0-2143 GCA_964652915.1 uncultured Propionivibrio sp.
AAAGACCACGAGGCGCAAGACTTAAATCCTCTTAGGAGATGCCAGGGCGACAAAGGCTCAACGCCGCTCTAAAAGCACATTCACTACCTTATATCGGGACTTTAGCCGACCAAGGGGGCGCTTTCCAGTAAATTGGCCATATTTTTCGACCCCCTATCGATCCGGCCTGCCAATGTATGAAGTCGTCGCCCCGGCGGCAATTTCACACCCGCACTGGATGCCGGCCTTCGCCGGCATGACGGCAACTTCAAACTTTATCGGGCCGAATCAATAATGGCGAAAAAACCAGAGCCAAAGCGAATACAGCGAACGTGGCGAAAAAACAAGGTCGTATATGTCTTTCTCAGATCTCTCACCGGATGAAAAGGAACACCGAGACCTGCTGTGGCCTTCGTCATGGACGCAGTTCCGGGTACCAGAAGCCAAGCAGGCTTAAACGCTCCTGAACGAGCGCGCCAACCGCCTGCGGACTCAACTGCCGCCGAATGTCAGCTGCGGCCTGCTGCCCCATTTTCTGGCGCAACTCGGGCGAAGCAAACAACTGCGAAAGCCCTTCGGCTGCGTGTTCAACGTCGGCTTCGGCCCAGTATTGACCGGCGGGATAAACACCTACGGCTTCTTCCAACCGCTTGAGTTGGTAGCGCACTGGGATTGAGTTATCCGAGGTCATAAAGTCCATATTAGCAGACCAGCCAGTAGCAACGACAGGCTTGCCAAGGTACATCATTTCTGCCGGAGCCAGACCAAACCCTTCAGCACGATGCAACGAGATGAGAACATCGCAGCAGGATTGAAGATCCCAGGTTTGCTGGCGCGTCAGGAAATCATCTATAAAAATGACGTTGGGCAAGTCGGCTACGCTGCTTTGCAGTTCTGCGCGAGCATCGGCGTGGTGCTGACTATTGATGGTTTTTACAACCAGAGCAGTATTAGGGTTGCTCCCGGCAGCAAGACGGAAAGCTGCCAGCGCAGCCTGCGGGTTCTTGCGATACTGATATGAGTGGAAATCATACATAACCAGCGCAAGCAATTTATCTTCCGGCAGATTGAATTGACGGCGCGTGAGTCCTGGGCTGGGTGAAAACTCAAGGGCATGTGGAATTTTAACAACAGGAACAGGAGAGAATGGAGCGACGGCGTCATGCACAAAGGTGGATGGAACCCATACTTCGTCCACATGGGCAAATGCTCCCAAGGCACTATCGGGGAGACGCGGTTGTTCCCAATGCCAAAAGCCAATGCGATAGCGCCCCCGGTGGTGTTTGCGATCCAAGTAGTCAGTGGTAGCTGCTGTTTGATCCGCATTCACGTAAATCAAGTCAATCGGGAAGTGCCGACTGATCGCCTGCGTCTGAATGCGGGTATCTCGCTGAAGATTGCTGCTTTGGAATCCGACGTCGATTGCTGAGAAGGGTATCTTTGCTGCAACGCAGGCATTAGCCAGTGAACGCGCAGCTTCACCCAACCCGAGTTCGGCGGAGAGGTAGCCGATGAGATTGAATCCATTAGCCGGTGAGAGCTGCTGAATCGGCAGAGTGATCGGGCTTCGAGCACTGTCAATAAGAACATGTTCATCTACGCTGATGCTTTGTACGCGCCAAGCCAATTGACGGGTATCTCCCCCAAGCCCGATGGATTTTGGAACAACGTGGGATGATGCGAGAATCGCCCATTGGTTAGTGCCGATGAAGGCAGAGGGATCGATCGTAAAATCAATGGAAAAAGCCCCGCTGCGTGTCAAAGTTTCGGTATGCAACAGCCCCCTGGGACCGTGTATCCGCAACTGCTGCCCGGAAATGGCACCGCCGCGACGTAATAGACCGAGATCGACGAAGCCACATATCCGGATGTGCCCCCGTGCACATGCCGAAGTGGGCATATCGAGGCGAGGCCCGACCCAAACGCCAGCGGTTGCGCTATCGGGCTCAGGCGCGCTAAGCCCGCAATAAGGACTGGGTCGAGCATTGGTTACGGGGACAACAACTGACAGCGGTTGATTGGTGGAGCATGTTGATCCTCCAGAAAAAAAAGCTCGCCTGAACGGCCAGCAAAGCAGGCGCGCAAGCCAGCCCTGACGGGCTCGTGCCTCTCCAGACAGGGCGACGGCAAGCAGTATCCGAAGGTGGCTAAGCGCATTATGAGA
>CAZZDF010000386.1:0-2138 GCA_964652915.1 uncultured Propionivibrio sp.
AATTACCACTGCTTGCTATGCAGTGTCTCGTTTCAAGCGATCGGTGATGAATCTCGCCGTTTCTCCTGCCTTTTTCCGAACTCCGGAGCCGGCTTGCTGCGTGACTTTCAGAACCCCATCGACAAACCGCTCACCAGTCGTGCTTTGCTTCTTCCTGGCTTCCAGCAGCGCCGGCTTTTGATTCATCTTGGCAACGCGTTCTGCAGCGTCAGCGCCCTCGGCCACCGCGTTGGTGGCAAATACCGCCTGATGTGCCTCAAGCGGCATCGAAACCGGCAGATCGTGGTACGGTGCCGGTTGAAATCCGGCATCGGCCAGCAGATGCCACGCGAGTCCTGCCGACAGGCTGATTGACGCCGATTCTGCAAAAGGACGACCAACGTGGGCGAGGCCGTCCCACAGCGTATCGTGATCATGTGGCAGCCGGCCATGAACTTCGGTGGCCAAATCAACGACCGCCAGTATTGCCGCCTCGGCCAGAATGCCGGCGATGATCGTGTGCGTGATCGGGGAACGGTGATAACCAATTCCTGCCAACAGATCCAGATCAGGAATGCCGCCATTGCCATCCAGACCACCCGAACCGGCGTTAAAGCCCAGAAAGGTGCCGAGCACCTTCGGAGCCATCCCCTTCGGGTCGCGTAGTAATGCGCGTCCAATGCCGAGCAACAGACGGCCGCTTTCACTGCCGATCGCAAGCGAATTATCGATCGCAGCAATAGCTCGCAGCCTTGTATGGGCGCCAAAGCGTTTTGCGCGCACCGCGCGGTAGAACCCTTTGGCTTCCTTGTCACCAAAGCGCGCCAAATCGGAAGTCAGTCGGGCCAGCCCACCGACCCGGCGGGCACCCAGATGAAACAGGCGCCCCGCCGATCGTCCGCCCCAATTTCGCAAGGCGGTCTTGTCCGTACGGGAGAGCGCAAAGGCCAGTTCCTCGTACAGCTGCTTGATCCGCTGCGGCGACAATTGCGGCAATGACACAGCCGGCGCAACACCCCATCGACTAGAAATCACAGCACCATTCCTCATGATCGGCCTCCTCCGGTGTTTTAAGCAGCAGTGCCGGCTTAACAAAGCGTTGTTCGGGTAGTTCCAGATACGCGCGCAGTAGCGCATCGGCAGCGCAGATCAGTTCCGGCTGCTCAATCGATGCGTTCTTGAGGCCGGAAATCTGATCGTAGATCCACTCCAGCATACCATCGCCGTAATGGGCGTATTCCAACGCAAAGGTAGCGACCCGGCGACCGCTTTTGCGCTCGCGTACCGAATAGATGCGGCGTAGCCCGCTGCGACAGAATTCCGGATAAGTGCCGACGCAATGCTGCATGGCTTCGCCTTCTTCCTGCAACTGCGCCGCATTGGTCAGCGCCTCGAAGCGATACAGCCCCCATTCAAGGCGACGGATATACGGATCCCACTCATCAGCCGTTGGTGCTCCGTCGGGCAGTACGACCGGCGCTTGTTCCGCCGCCCATTCCTTCCGGCGTCGCAGCAATGCCGGCCAACCGGCCTTAAGCAAGCCCGGCTCGGTCGTTTCATGGGTGCCCGTGGCAAAGAACCAGCGCCCCACAAGAATCACCTCACGGATAAATTCCTCAGCAGAGCGCGGCACATACTGGTTGGCCACAGCCGCCTTCCATGCCGCCCGGAAAAACAACGGAGGCACTTTGGCCAGCCGCGCTTCGGGGATATCCCAGAAGCGCAGCGAAGCCACTAAATCCGGCGGCGGCAACACATCCATCTCGCAGGCTTGCAGCAGCCGCAAATAGGCAAGCGCATTCGGGCCGCTGGAAAAAGGTTGATCCTCGTGAATCCACGGCCTGCCCAGCGGTTCGAAAAGCGCATCGCCATAATCCAGATAGAGTCGCCAACCGCGACTATTGATGCCCAGCCGTGCCAGCTCTGCCTTGAGTGCTCCGAGATCGACAGGGGCATTTTCCCGGCGAGACGGATTGAGCCAAAGCGCTAGCTGGTGGCGGGTGGCTTCAGGCATGGTCTTGGGTACGTCTGGGAATGTCGGCTTTTACCGGCTGGTAATTCTTGTAGTGAAAGGCAAAGGTCTTGATCCATAGCGCGACCGGTACGGTCACAAAAGACACCAGCGTAGCGGTGATCGCCGTCATCGTGCCGACCAGCGT
>CAZZDF010000387.1:0-2125 GCA_964652915.1 uncultured Propionivibrio sp.
CACCAGTCCGGGCGGGTTTTCATCATCGCTTCGAGGCGGGCGCGTCCCCAGGCCGGGAAAAACTGGGTTTCATCGACGGCGCGCTCGGCGATCCAGCGCAGCGTCGCCGAATCCTCCTTGTCCTTGTGATCCATGCCGATGAACCACTGCGTCGTGGCGCGGAAGATGATCGGCGTCTTGTGCCGCCAGCAGTGCGGGTAGCTGTGCGCGATACGCTCCTGCTTGAGCAGGCGGCCTTTGGCTTCGAGTTCCTGGAGTACCAGCGGGTTGGCTTCCCAGACCGTTTTGCCGGCCAGCGGAGAAACCGAAAGGGCGGGGGTGCTGGCGAGGAACCTGCCGTCGTCGCCGACCGGATTGACCACCGGCAGGCCATAGACCCGGCCGATCTGGTAGTCGTCCGCGCCGTGTGCCGGGGCGGTATGCACGAGGCCGGTACCGGCTTCGAGGGTGACGTGGGTGCCGCAGATGATCGAAACGTCGCGCTCCTGGAAGGGGTGCTTGAGCAGCACATGCTCCAGCGCCTTGCCCTTGGCCGAGCCGATGACCGTACCTTCCAGTTCGTAGCGTTTGAGGCAGGCTTCGGCCAGTTCGCGGACGAGAATCAGCGAGCCTTTGGGCGTGTCGATCAGATCGTAATCGAAGTCCGGATGGGCGCTGACCGCCTCGTTGGCCGGCAGTGTCCATGGCGTGGTGGTCCAGATCACTGCGAAGGCCGGCGCGCGCAGATGTGAGAGGCCAAAGGCTTTGGCCACCTTGTCGGCATGGTTGGGATGCACTTCAAAGGCGACGTCGATGGCCGGCGAGTTCTTGTCTTCGTATTCGACTTCGGCTTCGGCCAATGCCGAGCCACAGTCCAGACACCAGTTGACCGGCTTCAAGCCTTGATAGAGGTAACCTTTTTCGAGAATCTTGCCGAGAGCGCGGATTTCGTCGGCTTCGGTCTTGAAGGCCATTGTCAGATAGGGGTTGTCCCACTCGCCGAGCACGCCGAGGCGGATGAAATCCTTCTTCTGGCGCTCGACCTGCTCGGCGGCGAAGGCGCGGCACAGTTCGCGCACCTTGTCGCCAGCGATGTGCTTGCCGTGCAGCTTCTCGATCTGGTGCTCGATCGGCAGGCCATGGCAGTCCCAGCCCGGAACGTAAGGCGCGTCAAAACCGGCCAGCGTTTTCGAACGGATGATGATGTCCTTGAGGATCTTGTTCACCGCATGGCCGATGTGGATGTCGCCGTTGGCGTAGGGCGGGCCGTCATGCAGGATGAAGCGCGGACGCCCGGCACAGGCCTCGCGGATCTGCTCGTAGAGTTTTTTCTCCTGCCAAGCGGCAACCCATTGCGGCTCACGCTTGGCGAGATCGCCGCGCATCGGGAAAGGTGTATCGGTCAGGTTCAGAGTGTTTTTGTAGTCAGCCATAGCGGGTACTCAGTGCATGAAGTAGTTTTTTGCGGCTTCGACATCGCAGGCGATTTGCGCCTTCAAAGCGTCGAAGTGGGGGAATTTCATTTCGTCGCGCAGTTTGTGCAGGAAGCGGACGTTAAGGTGGGTGCCGTAGATGTTGCGGGCGAAGTTGAAGAGATGGACTTCCAGCAAGGGCAGGATGACCTGGTTGGCGCTCGGGCGAAAACCGAGGTTGGCCACGCCGGTGAGCGTGAGATCATCAACGCCGTTCACTTCGACGGTATAAACGCCGGTCAGCGGCGGCCGGTCGTGCTTGATTCGGATGTTGGCCGTGGCAAAGCCGAGTTGCCGCGCGAGCTTGTCGCCGTGGATGACGCGGCCGTCGATCGAGTACGGGCGGCCGAGCAGGCGCGCGGCGCTTTCCATCTTGCCGGCAGCGAGTGCGGAGCGTACTGCCGAGCTTGAGGCGCGTTTGCCGTCGAGCAGGATGCTCTCCATGGCTTCGACCTGAAAACCGTAGCGTTTTCCGGCATCCTGCAGCATGGCGAAATTGCCGCGGCGTCCGGCGCCGAAATGGAAATCATCGCCAATGATCAGGTGTTTGACGCGCAAACACTTCACGAGGATACGTTCGATGAACTCTTCGGCCGAAAGCGCGGCCAAAAGCCGGTTAAAGTGGCAGACGCAGGTCAGTGCGACGCCTTCGTCGGCGATCAGTTCGAGCTTCT
>CAZZDF010000388.1:0-2124 GCA_964652915.1 uncultured Propionivibrio sp.
CCGTGCCGCTCAACGATTCGCTGAGCGAATTCAAGCTGGTGGCGGTTGCCGATGCCGGCACCGGCCTGTTTGGCACGGGCAGCGGTTCATTGCGCACCAAGCAGGATCTGCAGCTGATTTCCGGCTTGCCGCCGCTGGTGCGCGAGAAGGATCGCTACAGCGCCTTGTTGACGGTGCGTAACGGCACGGCCAAACCGATGACGGTGAATGTTTCGGCCAAGACAGTAAGCACTGCCGGCGAGCGTGCGCTGGATAGCAAGGAAGTGAAGCTGGAAGCCGAAAGCGCCGCCGAGATCGTCTGGTCGGCCGAGGCGCCGGAAGGCGTGACTTCATTGACCTGGGAGTTCGATGCCGCGGCGCAGGGCGGCTCCGGCAAGGATCGCTTGCGCATCACCCAGCAGGTCGATTCGGCGGTGCCGGTGACGGTGCAGCAGGCGACTTTTGCACGTGTCGAAGGTTCGCTGGAGGTGCCGGTGGCCGTGCCGGCCGGCGCGGTTTCGGGCAAGTCCGGTCCGCTGGGCGGCATCGAGATCGGGCTGTCGGCGAGGATTTCAACGCCGCCGCCCGGCTTGAAGCGCTTCTTCGAGGAGTATCCGTTTGTCTGCCTGGAGCAGAAAACCTCGGTGGCCGTCGGGCTACGCGACGAGGCGCGCTGGCAGCAGGTGGTGGAAGCCATGCCGACTTATCTCGATGCCAACGGGCTGGCGCGTTACTTCCCCGGCGAGGATGGGAATGGAAATGCCGGCAGTCCGGCGCTGACGGCTTATCTTCTGGACGTGACGCAGGCGTCCGGCATGGCCATCCCTCCGGAAATCGCGCAGCGCATGGAACGCGGCCTGGCCGCCTTTGCCGAAGGGCGCATCAAGCCCGAGTACTGGTCGCCGCAAAGCGATCTGGTGGTGCGCAAGCTGGCGGCGATCGAGGCGCTCACCCGGCGCGGGAACAAGCCTTTCTCGGCCATTTCCAGCCTTGAAATCGATCTGCCGCGTTTGCCGACTTCGGCGCTGATCGACTGGTATCTGATCGCCAAACGGCTGACTTCGTTGCCGGATCGCACGGCCAAACTTGATGCCGTGCAGCGTGAAATCCGCAACCGCTTGTCGTATCTGGGCGGACGCCTCGTCTTTACCAGCGAGCGGGCCGACTACTGGTGGTGGCTGATGGTCAGCGGCGATGCCAACGCTTTCCGCCTGATCGAAGCGGTGATCGACGATCCGGCGTGGAAGGACGATCTGCCGGCCTTGGTGCAGGGCGCCATGCTGCGTCAGCAACGCGGGCGCTGGCTGACAACGGTGTCCAACGTTTGGGCGAGTATTGCGCTCGACAAGTTCGGCCGCAAGTTTGAACGTGACGCGGTGAGCGGCAATACCCGTCTGGCCCTTGGCGCGATGCCGATCCAGGACTTCGCCTGGCAGGGCAAGAGCGATGAGCTTAATAAGCTCATGCTGCCGTGGCCGGCCAAACTCGCCCCCAGCGCAAAATTGCAGATTACCCAAGAAGGCGCAGGCAAGCCTTGGGCCGCGATGCAGTTGCTGGCAGCCGTGCCGGTGCTTGAGGCGAAGGCCAATGGCTTCCGCGTGACACGCAGCGTGACGCCGGTACAGGAGAAGCTGACCGGCAAGATCTCGCGTGGCGATGTGTGGCGTGTGCGGCTAAGCGTTGAATCCGATCAGGAGATGTCGTGGGTCGTTATTAACGATCCGATTCCCGGCGGCGCGCGCATTCTCGGCGAAGGCGACGGTCGGGATTCGCGCATCGCCGGCATGGGCGAGCGCGACGGCGGGCAAGCCTGGCCGGCGTACGTCGAGCGGACTTTCAGTGCCTACCGCGCCTATTACAGCTACGTCCCGCGCGGCAAGTTCTATATCGACTACACGGTGCGGCTGAATAACGCCGGCGAATTTGTCCTGCCGGCAACGCGCGTTGAGGCGATGTATGCACCGGAAGTGTTCGGCGAAGCGCCGAACGCCAAGGTGGTCGTCGCCGAGTAAAGGGTCTGAAAGCCGCATGAATCGGCGTTCTTCACCATGTAATGCGTGAAGAACGCCGTTTTTATTGGCTTGCAGATGGGGTCCTTATGTACCTATTTTCGCTTCTAGATCATTGGCAACACGAAGAAGAGCT
>CAZZDF010000389.1:0-2124 GCA_964652915.1 uncultured Propionivibrio sp.
AAGCCTGCGATCTTGATTACTGTGCCAACGAAGCGCGCAAGATGAAGATCGATGTGGCCATGTCCAACTCCTTCGGTTTTGGCGGCACCAACGCTACCCTGGTCTTCAAACGGATTTGATCGATCCGTCCGGAGCGGTGCAGTTTCCAGTATTCATCAAACTGCGCCGCTCGCGGCTCCGACTTATCTTACTCCTGCTGTTCCATACGCTTGCTGCGCTCTGCGTTGTTGTCACGCCCGTGCCGTGGCCGATTCAGGTCTTGCTGGGCGGACTCATCGGGGCATCGCTATGGCGGGCTTTGCCATCAGGCCAAGTAGTTGCGCTGTCGCTGTCCGGGGGCAATGGGCTGCACTGCCTGTTGGTTGGCGATCAGCGGGTATCGGCGGTGGTTTTGCCCGACACGACGATTTTCGGTTGGCTGATCGTATTGCGTTGGCGGATCGAAGGCGAGTCCAGAGTCAATTCTTTGCCTCTGTTTCCTGACAACATGTCGACCGAAGAGTACCGGCTTCTCCGCATCTGCTTACGTTGGAGCCAGCATTCTGCACTCACAGAGCCGGCAGAAATCGATTGAACAGCGTGATTTCGAGTGCTTATTTCTTGGCGCTTGAAACAGCCGATCGGGCTAAGCCTGTCGAAGCCCGAACGATGGGGCCTACCCTTCGATAGTTTCAGGGCAGGTGGCGAGCGGTTTCAAGTTCATCGCGGCCGTCTCAATAGTGGTTTTCGCGCACCAATAGTTGCAGTTGTTCGAGCAAGGCGTCACGCAAGGTATTGAGTTCTTCTATTCCGGCCAGCGCTTCGTTGGTGCGTCCTTCGGCATGTTGCTCGCACAGTCTTACCGCCAAAGCGCGTACTTTCTGATGCAGCGGTCTGAGCTGCTGGAAGGCCAGTTGCTTGCCGTGCCGGGCTTGGCCTTCGAACTCCAGCCAGGTGTCAAACCGGCTTTCATGGTGAATAAGTGGCAATGTCTCGCGTTTGCCCATGATAAAGGCTTCCACTGCCGCAATCCACGCGCGATATTCGACGCCGGCAAAAAGCAGGGGGAGATCGTCACGATTGACCGGCGGCTGGTTGCTCCAGGCCGAGTCCGGATGCCACGAACCCGCCCAGGCAGGGAAGTCTGCGGCCGGCATCGGACGGGCAATCCCGTAGCCTTGCGCCAGTTCACACCCTAGTTGCAACAGCATGGTGCCATGCGCGACGGTTTCCACGCCTTCAGCAATCACCTGTCGGCGGAAGGCTGAGGCCAAACTCAGTACGCCGTCGAGAATAGCCAGATCATCGGGGTCGTCGAGCATGTCCCGGACGAAGCTTTGGTCAATCTTCAGTTGTGCGACCGACAATCGTTTGAGATAGGTCAAGGAAGAATAACCGGTGCCAAAGTCATCCAATGCAAAGGTGACGCCAATCTCTCGGCAGGATTCGATGATTTCCGAGACTCGGGTAAGGTCTTCCAAGGCGCTGGTTTCCAGAACTTCCATCGTCAGATCGCCGGGATCAACGAAGGGATGTTCGGCCAGGATTTGGCGCAGCCGATCAACAAAATTGGGTTGCTGTAGCTGCCGGGCGCCCACGTTGACACTGATCGGAATTGCCAGCCCGGCCGCATTCCACAACTCCATTTGAGTCAACGCGCTGTCGATGACCCATTCGCCGATTTCAATGGCCAAGGGATGATCTTCGATGACCGGAAGGAACACCGACGGCGGCAGCAACCCGCGCACCGGATGTTGCCAGCGGATCAAGGCCTCCGCACCGATCACCAGACCGGTTCGCATGTTAACCTTGGGCTGGTAGTAGAGCACGAATTCGCGTTCGGCAAGGGCATGGCGAATGTGTTCGAGGCTTTCGTGATGCCCACGTACCGTGCGATCCTGGTCGGCATCGAAGATGTGGTAACGGTTCTTGCCGGCGAGCTTGGCCTGGTACATGGCCTGGTCGGCCTGACGCAATAGCTGGTCGGCATCCACTTCTTCGGATTGCGGGTAGAAGGTCAGCCCGACACTGGCCGAGACCTGCAGCGACAGTTCGCCGATCAACAAAGGCTCGGCAGCCGCCGCAAGCAAACGTTCAAGCATGGGAATACAGATTTCGGCACTGCCTAGATCCAGCAATACGGCA
>CAZZDF010000390.1:0-2124 GCA_964652915.1 uncultured Propionivibrio sp.
CCGAGTCTGCCGCGCTTTATCGACGAGTTGCGCGATTTGCGCGATGCCGACAGCAATGATGCGCCGGACGAGGGCGTTATCGAGGCGCAATCGCAGGATGCCGGGCGGGTGCGCATCCTGACCATCCACGGCGCCAAGGGGCTGGAGGCGCCGATTGTCTGGCTGCTCGGCGCCAACGCGCCGGTGCGCCCGCCGGCCGCGTGGGATGTGCTGGTCGACTGGTCGCCGGAGGCGCCATCGCCGCAGCATTTTTCGTTTTTCGGACGCAAGGAGGATCAGGGCGTGGCGCGCGGGCCGATGTTCGAAGCCGAGCGGGTGGCGGCCCGGCGCGAGGAACTCAACCTGCTCTACGTCGCCGTGACGCGGGCCAGGCAGGTGTTCATCGCCAGCGGCATCGAAAATGCCCGCGACAAGGGCGAGTCGCCTTATCGCCTGCTCGAAGCGGCGCTGGAAAAACTCGGAGGCGCTCTGGTGTACGGCGACGATCTCCCGCAGCGCGAAGGGACCGGCGAGACGAATGAATCCTCTCAGGCCGCTTCGACGCAAGTGCCGCTGCCGGCTGTTGGAGAGCGTAGGCGAACGCCGGATGCCGCCGAGCGGTTCGGCATTCTGCTGCACGCCCTGCTCGAACGGCGCACGGAAGGCGATGCCAGCGAAGGCTGGTGGGCGGCGCTGGGTTTTAGTGATGCCGATTTCCGGCGTGTTGTTCCGGTTGCCGAACGGATTCTCTCGGCGCCGGCCTTGCAGCGCTTTTTTGATTCCGCTCAATACCTTAGCGCGTGGAACGAAGTGGACCTCGCCGGCCCGGACGGCAAGCTACTTCGTATCGACCGTCTGGTCGAACTCGACTCCGGCTACTGGGTGCTCGATTACAAGAGTTCCGGCCGCGGCACGGAACGGATCGACGATTACCGGATGCAGGTGAGCACCTATTGCCAGGCAGTTTCGGCGATCTTCCCGCAGCGCCCGGTGCGTGGAGCGCTGATTTTTGCCGATGCGTCGGTGGTGGAGGTGGCGTGAAAATGGAGTTGCGTGACAAGGGTTAAAAGGAGCTTGCCGTGGAATCAGACTCTTTTCTGGTTATTGGCGTTATTTTGCTTTGTGGCTTGGCGCCGGCAATCTACGCGGCGAACAAGCGTTGCTGGAAAGAAATTGCGGTTTGGGCTATTGCGACTTTGCTTGCCTTTTGCCTTGGTTACTTGGCTCGTAACGAGCCTTTGGCGGCGGTGGTCTATGCGTTTCTGCTTTGTCTCGATTATTGGCTCTATCGGGCGGCGGAGAAAAAATGAGCCGGACGTTGGGCGCGCAAATTCTTTTCTTTGCGTACGCTGAGTGCCCTTGATGTGCAGCCCAATGCGCTCGTGTAGTATGGCAATCGTCAGGCTCTGTTAAAGGAGGAAAGCGTGGACAGGATTTGGCTGCAAAGCTATCAGGAAGGGGTTCCGGCCGAAGTTGATCTGGGCGAGTTTCAGTCGATCGGGGCGATGTTCCAGAACAGCGTGACGCATTATCGCGATCGCGTGGCTTTCATCAACATGGGGGCGGAGCTGACCTACGGCGAACTCGATGCCCTGTCCCGCGATTTTGCGGCGTATCTGCAAACGGTGCTCAAGCTGCAAAAGGGCGACCGCGTGGCGCTGATGATGCCGAATATCCTGCAGTATCCCGTGTGCATGCTCGGTGCGCTGCGTGCCGGTTGCGTGGTGGTTAATTGCAATCCGCTTTATACGCCGCGTGAGCTGGAACATCAGCTCAAGGATTCCGGCGCGGAAACGATTGTCGTTCTGGAGAACTTTGCGCACACACTGGCGCAGGTGATTGAGCATACCGCGGTGAAGAATGTGGTGATCGCGCGGATGGGCGATCTGCTGGGCTTTGCCAAAGGTGCGTTGGTTAATTTTGTTGTCAAGCACGTCAGGAAAATGGTCCCGGCCTGGCGTATTCCCGGGTATGTCGATTTCGGCACGGCGCTATCCCGAGGCGCGTCCAGTGCTTTCACGCCGGTATCCGTCAGGCAGGGCGATCTGGCTTACCTGCAATACACCGGAGGAACGACGGGCGTCTCCAAGGGGGCGATGCTGACGCACGGCAATATTCTGGCCAATCTGGCGCAGGCGCATGCGT
>CAZZDF010000391.1:0-2115 GCA_964652915.1 uncultured Propionivibrio sp.
GTTTGCGGTGGGTGAAATCTAGCGGCCTCAGTGCTTCAGATGTTCCAGCAGTTGCGTTGCGGCGAATCCCGGCGTGGCGCGTCCTTCGGCCACATCGTGGAGCAGGCCGGGCAGCGCAGCATGAACGGCCGGATGTTCGCGGAAATAATGACGCAGACCGGAATCAATCAGTCCCCACATCCAGTTAACGGCCTGCCGGCGTCTTTTTGCCTCGAGTTCTCCTGAGGCGATCATCGTCGAACGAAAACGTTCGATTTCCGCCCAGAATTCGACGATGCCCCGTTTGGCCAGCGCGCTCGCGGTCAGAACAGGAGGGCGCCAGTGCTGGCTTGGCGAGCGAAGCATGGTCAGCGCAGTTTTCATCTGTGCCTTGGCGAACTCGGCTGCGCGTTCATCGATATCGGCTTTGTTGAAGACGACGATATCGGCAATTTCCACGATGCCTTTCTTGATCGCCTGCAGGTCGTCGCCGGCGTTCGGCAGTTGCAGGAGGACAAACACATCGACCATGCCGGCCACGGTGGTTTCGGATTGCCCGACGCCGACCGTTTCGACAATGATGACGTCAAAGCCGGAGGCCTCGCAAAGCAGCATGGCTTCACGGGTTTTGTCGGCAACGCCGCCGAGCGCTCCGGCAGACGGGCTGGGGCGAATGAAGGCTTCTTCCCTCTGGCAGAGGTGCTCCATGCGCGTTTTGTCGCCTAGGATCGATCCGCCGGAAACGGAGGAAGAGGGGTCTACCGCGAGAACGGCGACACGCTTTCCCAACTCAATGAGGTAAAGGCCAAAGGTTTCGATGAAGGTTGATTTGCCGGCGCCGGGAACTCCGGATATGCCAATGCGAATCGCTTTTCCGGTATGCGGCAGGAGCGCGTTGAGCAGCTTTTGCGCACGGGCTTGATGGTCGTCTCGCGTCGATTCAATCAGGGTGATGGCTTTAGCCAGCGAACGCCGCTGATGCGCCAGGACGCCGTCGACCAGCTGCTGGTCGACGGCGGCGAGGGCATCAGGCGGGTTGGTCGGCTCGGCGTCCGCTGCGCTCATGTCGCCTTTTAGCCTTTGCGGGCTTTGCGGATTTCCTCAAGCACCTTGCGCGCCGAGTCTTCGATACGCGTGCCCGGGCCGAAGATCGCCTTGGCTCCGGCGGCATACAACGCGTCGTAATCCTGTGCCGGAATAACCCCGCCGGCAAAGACGATGATGTCGTCGGCACCCTGAGCCTTGAGCGCATTGATGAGCTGCGGCACCAGCGTCTTGTGTCCGGCGGCCAGCGAAGAGCAGCCGACGGCATGTACGTCGTTTTCGATGGCTTGCCGCGCTGCCTCTTCCGGGGTCTGGAAGAGCGGGCCGACATCGATGTCGAAGCCGAGGTCGGCCATCGCCGTGGCGACCACCTTGGCGCCGCGGTCGTGGCCGTCCTGACCGAGCTTGGCGATCATCACGCGCGGGCGGCGGCCTTCTTCTTCGGCAAACTTTTCGACATCAGCCTTGATCGTTTCCCAGCTGTCCATACCACTGACCACGCCGCCATAGACCCCCGAGATGGTCTGGTTGTTGGCGCGGAAACGGCCAAAGACTTTTTCCAGCGCATCGGATACTTCGCCAACCGTGGCGCGCAGACGCATGGCCTTGACCGTCAGGTCGAGCAGGTTACCTTCACCAGTCTCGGCACTCTTGGTCAGCGCATCGAGCGCCGCCTGCACCGCAGCGCTGTCGCGCGTGGCGCGGATTTGCTTGAGGCGGGTGATCTGTGATTCGCGCACCGCTACATTGTCGATGTCAAGGATGGAAATCGGGTCTTCCTTGGCGAGTTTGTACTTGTTGACGCCGACAATGACCTTCTTGCCTGAGTCGATCTGCGCCTGTGTTTCAGCCGCGCAGGTTTCGACCTTCATCTTGGCCCAGCCAGATTCGACGGCCTTGACCATGCCGCCCATGGCCTCGATTTCCTCGATCAGCGCCCAGGCCTTGTCAGCCATGTCCTGCGTGAGCGCTTCCATCATGTAGGAGCCGGCCCACGGGTCGACGACGTTGCAGATGTGGGTCTCTTCCTGAATGATGATCTGGGTGTTGCGGGCAATGCGCGCCGAGAATTCGGTCGGCAGCGCAATGGCC
>CAZZDF010000392.1:0-2114 GCA_964652915.1 uncultured Propionivibrio sp.
TTGCCGTGCAAAAGGCGATGGAAGAAGCACGACGCAAAATGGTCAAGGTCAGCCTGAAGAATGGCACGCTGCACCATACCGTTTTTGGCCGTCATGGCGCTTCGACTGTCATGATGCAGCCGGCTCCCGAAGGTACGGGCGTTATTGCCGGTGGCGCGATGCGTGCCGTATTCGAAGTGATGGGGATGACGAACGTTGTAGCTAAGGCGCACGGGTCGACCAATCCTTACAACATCGTTCGTGCGACGATCAACGGTTTGCAGGCGATGAATACGCCGTCGGAAATTGCTGCTAAGCGTGGCAAGTCGATCGAAGAAATTCTGGGGTAAGACATGGCTGAGAAGAAAGTGAAAGTCACGCTCGTCAAGAGCCTGATCGGTACGAAGGAGTCGCACCGGGCAACGGTTCGCGGACTTGGCCTGCGTCGTTTGAACAGCAGTGCCGAGTTGCAGGACACCCCGGCGGTTCGGGGCATGATTAACAAGGTTTCGTACCTGCTGAAGTGTGAGGCTTAAGATGAAACTGAATACTATTCAGCCGGCTGAAGGCGCTACTCATGCCGCCCGTCGCGTTGGTCGGGGCATCGGCTCGGGACTCGGAAAGACTGCTGGCCGTGGTCACAAGGGTCAGAAGTCCCGCGCTGGCGGTTTCCATAAGGTCGGTTTCGAAGGCGGTCAGATGCCGTTGCAGCGTCGTTTGCCGAAGCGTGGTTTTGTTTCGCTGACTAATGCGCGCAATGTTGAAGTTCGTTTATCCGAAATCAATGAGCTGCCGATTGACGAAATTGATCTGTTGGCGCTGATGCAAGCCAATCTGGTTTCGCAACATGCTTTGTCGGCCAAGGTTATTTTGTCTGGCGAGATCACCCGTAAGGTCGTTCTCAAAGGCGTTGGGGCAACCAAAGGCGCCAAGGCTGCGATCGAAGCGCTCGGCGGCAGCGTCACGGAATAACTTCACAAGGTGATGGCTCTTGGCAACTAACTCGACACAGGTTAGCAAAGGCGGGAAGTACGGCGATCTGAAGCGCCGGCTTCTGTTTTTGTTGGGTGCGCTTTTCGTATATCGCATCGGAGCGCACATTCCCGTACCGGGAATCGATCCGGCTGTTTTGAGTGAACTGTTCAGCACCCAAAAGGGTGGCATTCTCGGCATGTTCAATATGTTCTCCGGGGGCGCGTTGCAACGTTTCACCATCTTCGCGTTGGGGATCATGCCGTATATCTCGTCGTCCATCATTATGCAGTTGATGACGCATGCGAGCCCCCAGCTTGAAGCGCTAAAGAAAGAGGGCGAGGCCGGTCGTCGGAAGATCACTCAGTACACCCGGTACGGAACCGTTGTACTGGCTCTGTTCCAGGGTATGGGTATCGCGATTGCCGTGGAGCAGCAACCTGGTCTCGTTCCGGAACCCGGCATGTTGTTCCGCTTGGTGACGGTGACGACCTTGCTTACCGGAACCATGTTCCTGATGTGGCTCGGCGAGCAGATTACTGAGCGCGGTTTGGGCAACGGCATTTCGATCATCATTTTCGCCGGTATCGCGGCCGGGTTGCCAAATGCCATTGGTGGCTTGCTCGAACTGGTTCGTACCGGGGCGATGCATCCGCTGTCGGCTTTGTTTGTCACGGTACTCGTCGGTTTGGTTACGGCCTTCGTGGTGTTCGTCGAGCGGGGCCAGCGGAAGATACTGGTTAATTACGCCAAGCGGCAAGTCGGCAACAAGATTTATGGTGGGCAAAGTTCTCACCTGCCGTTGAAGTTGAATATGTCCGGTGTAATTCCACCGATCTTTGCTTCGTCGATCATTCTTTTCCCGGCGACGATTGCCGGCTGGTTCGGGTCGAGCGAGTCGATGCACTGGTTGAAGAACATCGCCGGTACTTTGTCCCCTGGACAACCGATTTACGTGATGCTTTACGCTGCGGCGATCATCTTCTTCTGTTTCTTTTATACCGCGCTAGTATTCAACTCGAAAGAGACTGCGGATAACCTGAAGAAGAGTGGTGCGTTTGTGCCGGGGATTCGTCCTGGCGAGCAGACCGCGCGCTATATCGACAAGATTTTGATGCGTTTGACCCTGATTGGAGCGGCATACATCACCATCGTGTGTTTGC
>CAZZDF010000393.1:0-2112 GCA_964652915.1 uncultured Propionivibrio sp.
CGGCGGAAGAACGCTTGCTCGACAAGGCGCAACTCTTAACCCTCAGCGCGCCGGAAATGACGGTTCTGATCGGCGGTCTGCGTGCGCTCGACGCCAACGTCGGGCAATCTCCGCACGGGGTGCTGACCAAGCGTCCGGGGGTCCTTTCCAACGACTTCTTCGTCAATCTGGTGGACATGCGCACCGTGTGGGCGCCGACTTCGGAAGCCGCCGAAGTATTTGAAGGTCGCGACCGCGCAAGCGGCGAACTGAAATGGACCGCCACCCGCGTCGATCTGGTCTTTGGCTCCAACTCGCAGCTGCGTGCGCTAGCCGAGGCTTACGCACAGGACGATGCGAAAGCCACATTCGCCCGTGATTTCGTGGCAGCCTGGACCAAGGTGATGAATCTGGATCGCTTCGATCTCGAATAACGCTCTCAGATGCATAGCCCTCACTCCGGCGAAAGCCGGATTGAGTGGCCCCAACCCACGCCTACACTGAATACCGTCCTTTTCCCGGCATGACGGAGACTTCTGACTTTGGCGAACGGAATTAACAAGCAAAACTGACGGTCCAAGTACAAACCGCTGTTGTGTCCTAAAATGTCCGGATGACTCCCGGCGAACGGCTGGAACACACACCATGATCGATGCAGAAAAAGCCATGAACGACCTTGTTGCCAAAGGGATCAAAATCCCGCCGCAGCCCAAGGTATTGCTCGAATTGAATCAGAAGCTCGCCAGCGAGGATTTCAGCGTACGTTCGATCGCTCGAATTATCGCCGCCGACCCCGGCATTTCGGCCATGCTGTTCAAGGCAGCACGATCCCCCGTATTCGGCCGTGGCAAGCGCTTTGAAACCATCGACCAGGTCATCATGGTCGTTGGCGTCAAGCAAACCTACAACCTCGTGCAGGCGATGGCCTTGCAGTCCTCCGTATCGGATAGCGCCCGCAAAATTCTCGATATTTTCTGGACGCGATCTCACGAAATTGCCCAGTTGGCCGCGCTGATCGCTGTGGATCGTGTCTCGATCTGCAATGTTTTTCCCGACCAGGCCTACATGGCCGGTATTTTTCACGGCTGTGGCGTTCCACTGCTGCTGCAACGTTTTCCTGATTACTGCAAATCGTTTCAGCAAGATAATTCCTGCTGGCCGAATTTGGCCGAAGAAGACGCCAAGTTCGATGTCGATCATTGCAGCCTCGGCTACATCGTCGCCCGGCACTGGGGACTACCGGACTTCATCTGTTCGGCGATCCAGTATCACCATGAAATGCCACGCGATGAAATTGGCACAGTCTGTACGCTGGTCGCCATCCTGCAGTTATCGATTCACTTCTACTGCCGCATATCAGCTATCGAAGATCCCGTGTGGACCAGTATTGGCGGAGCAGTGCTCTATCAGCTCGGCATCCGCCCCGATGAAGAACAAAGCTACTTCGAGGAAATCAGCGAGCAGTTCCTTGGCAAGTATTGACCCGATCCTACCGTAGCAAATGATTCGCAAATAACCGCCGAAAAATCAGGCGACCCCGTGATGGCGCATGAACGCGCGAATGATCATCGGTCGCTCCGAAGGCGGCGCAGCATGCAGACGGTCATAAGCACTATCAGATAACAAAACATAACGCCGCCGATCATTTTTGTAATCGGCCACCCGCCAACCGTATTTGATCAGCCATTTGCATAATTCCTGCGAATTCTCCGAACAAATCCGCATCTTGACCCGGTGGTACACCACGTAATCGTTGAACACCGGCATCCGCGAAGAACGCGAACCCTTGCGCCGCTCGACCTGCGGCTTGGCACCGAACAACTTGGACTTCAAGGCATTGAATATCTTGCGCATTTCACACTCCCTTGCGGATTAAGACAGTCAGCAAACTGCCCCTATCCCACTGGCCACAAAGCCAATTGCGGCTGGCGATAGCTATTGCAGGCCAGAAAACAAACCGGTTTTTGATATTTTTTGGTTTCGCGCTACTCGACCGAGCAGGCAAACGGGATTCTCGCACCATCAAGCGGTGTCGTCCAAGCCTATTGCAGACAACCTCTCCGAAAGACGAAAAGTGCTGTGCTACACTTTTCGCCGCCCCTTTTCGCCTCTCCTTTTCGCCTCTCCTTTTCG
>CAZZDF010000394.1:0-2109 GCA_964652915.1 uncultured Propionivibrio sp.
CAACGACTTCGACAATGTAGCGGGCCAGATGGCCTTCGTTCAGCCAGTCATCAACAGATGGGCGGAAGCAAGTAGTTGGTCTTGCAATCTGTTACGATGAAATTCGACATCTTCCTGTCTCGTCTTTACGCATACGTCATTATCTCACGCAAGGAGAAAGTCCGACAGGCTGCTAGGTGTTCCTTATACGTAAATTGGCGTCCGTTCAGATACTCAAGCGATCCCCGATCAACGTCCCTGAATTCTGTAGGCGCGGAATGGTGGGCATCAGGTTGAGGCCGGTGGTTTTATGCAGGTGTCGTGCACGGTGGATCAGATCGTCGAGCGAGACGTCGACGGGATTGCCGCCGGTGGCGAAGGCGATGGTGTTGCCGCTTTCACAGCAGGGAAAAACCAGCGAACGGCCTTCGAAGGCTTCGTCGATGCGCTTTTTGCTGGCCTCATAGCCGCGGTTGCGGCTTAGCAGGTTCACCGCCAGCAGTCCTTCGTCGGACAGGCGGCTGCGGCAGGCCTGGTAGAAGGGCAGGGTGTCGAGCACGCCGGCGCGGCCGCGTTTATCGAATCCGTCGACAAAAATCGCATCGAATTTCTTGCCGTCTTCGAGCATGTAGTGCGCGCCGTCGCCAATGAGGATGGAGAGGCGCAGCGGGTCATCGGGCAGCTTGAAGTGCAGGCGGGCGATGATTTCGACCTGCGGGTCGATTTCGACGACGGTGATCTTGGTGTCGGGGAGCTTGTGGTAAAGGAACTTGGCCAGCGAGCCGGCGCCCAGGCCGATGAGCAGGGCTTCTTTCGGCCACGGTGGCTCACGTAGCAGCAGACCGGCCATCATCTCGCGCGTATAGGCGAGCTCCAGTGAATTCGGTCGCGCGATGCGCATGGCGCCTTGAATCCATTCGGCACTGAAATACAGGTAGCGCACGCCGGCGCTTTCGCTTACTTCGATCGAGTTGTTGGCCATGGTGTCGGGGTAAATGGGCACTACCCCCAAGATGATGAGGGTAGTGCTTGTGACTACTGCTTATTTGGCAGGCGCTGGTTTGGCTGCACTGCGCAGTTCAAACATCTTCAGGATCGGCAGAGCCGCATTGTTCCAGGCAAAGGAAGCGCCGGCTTCCTGCAGACCCAATTCGATTTCTTCCATCGCCGTCAGAAGTTTTCCATCCGGACCTGGTTTCGGATCGGCGTTGGCATCCAGCGGTACATGGGGGTAGTTGCTGCCACCACGGACAACCGCCATCGGGATATTTGCCTTATTGAACTTGTTCCAGCGGGCCACAACGCTCATCCAGCTGGACGATTCCATGGCTGTGAAGGCGATGACGTCGTCTTCGCTGGTCGTGGCCGGGCCGTATCCGGAGGTGGCGATCAGGCTGGCCAGATATTGCCGGGCGAGACGGTCTTCAATCACGCCGGCCCAGAAGTTGTCGCTGGAGAGTTCGCCGCATTTGCTGGAGTCGTAAAAGCGCACCGGGCGTACCTGCTCGGGGCTAAAGTAGCGCTCGATTTTTGCTCGAACCGCCGTGTCGATTTCGGGCCAGGTCACTTTGCCGGCTGCCGCGGTGATTTCGCTGGCCAGCGTGTTGTCGGCAATGGTGAATAGCTGGATGTTTTCAAAGCCAAGAACGGTCGATTTGCCGTTGCTGTCCATCATCGGCCACCATCCTCCGGCCGGATCGTAGCGTTTGCCGGATTCGGCACGAGCCTTTGCGCCATCAGCGGCGCCGGTGAAGGCGAGGTCGTAGTTCCATGATAGCGAACTGATGCAGACGTCGCCGACCATGACCGGGTCCATCGGCGAGCGCACCTGCCCATCCCGATTGACATAGCCGCCCACTGCGGCGGAGATGCCGCCGATACCGGACCAGATGACTTCCTTGATGTTGTTGCCGTATTTGTATAGCAGTTCCTGCATGCACGGGCCGGAGTTGTCTTTCCCGGTGCCCGTGGTGGCAACGACGACGGGCTGATCGAAAAGCGTGCCTTCGAACACGCCTTTGCAGAAAGCACTTTCTTGGGTGCGATCGACATTGTTCTTCATGGCTTTGAGGAACGGCTGTGTTTCACCAAAGGTAGCGTCCTTGTCGCCGAAGGCCGTCAGAATGATCG
>CAZZDF010000395.1:0-2104 GCA_964652915.1 uncultured Propionivibrio sp.
GTCACTTCGGCGGCCGAATGCGTCGTGCGCTCGGCCAGCTTGCGCACTTCGTCGGCAACCACCGCGAAACCGCGCCCCTGTTCGCCGGCTCGCGCGGCCTCAATCGCCGCGTTAAGCGCCAAGAGATTGGTCTGCCCGGCAATTTCCTTGATGGTATCGATAATGCGCGAGATTTCCGCAGCCGTCGTCGCCAGTTCGGCCACGTTATCGGAAACGCGATTCACCTCCGAGGCGGTCGTCTGCATTTCCTCGATATTGCGTTGCACCGCATCAACGCCATCGCGTCCGCACTGCTCGACAACGCGGGTTTTTTCGGCTGCCGAACTGGCTTGTGCTTCAACCGAGCGCGCCACTTCGGTCAGCGCCTGAGTTTCCTTGCTCACCGCCTCGGAGCGGCTTTGCTCCTGATGGCTGATTTCAGCAATTTCCTTGGAGATAGTGGCAATCTGGAAGGCCGACTGCGCCATGTGCTTGCCACTATCTTCCACCTTGCCGAGCACACCGGATAGCTTATCGATCACGTTGCTTGAAACCCGCTGCAGCACACCGAACTCATCCTGGGCGGTGACCGCGATCCCGCGCGTAAGATCACCGGACTCCACGGTCTGCAGGCCTTGGCACAGATTCAGGATGGGCTTCAGGAACAACTTGGCAACAAAACCGATCAGCATGAACTGGATGGCAAACTCGATTCCCGACTCCCATACCGAGTTGAAATGGTAAGCCTCGCGATTCTCCACCATCGCCTTGATGACCGCCGCCGGCGCTCCGCCCTGCTGGGCGATTTCGATCATGGTCTGTAACTCATGCGAGGCCATCAGTCGATTGAAGATGGTCGTTACCATGGTCACGATGAAGAATCCCAACTGGAACTTCCAGCGAATGCTCAACTTGATAAACCAGTTCATGTTGACCTCAAAAAATGGCGAAAAAACACGACTGCAGACAATTTTGCCGAGTATGGTCGATGCTGCATAGTGGCGTCAATTGTCGCTTCCAGGCGCATCGAGCTGTTTTTCCGCAAGCCGCCCCAAAGTCGCCAGAGCGTGAAGATGCCGCTCCGAAAAAGTGTGGCAAGCCGAGAGACGAATGTGCGATTTATGGCGACCGGTCGGTGAAAATAGGCTACCCGGCGTGATCGTGATTCCTTGCGCCAAAGCGGCGTCGCACAAACGATTGCCATCACAACCGTCGGGGAGTTCGACCCAGACGAGAAAGCCCCCAGTCGGCTCGGTCGCTCGCGTACCTTCCGGGAAAGCGCCGGCAATCAGGCCGCGCAAACGATCGACCTGCGCCGCATAAAGCCGCCGCAAACGCCGCAGGTGCTGGGCGTAACCACCGCTTTCGAGATAGGCGCCAAGCACTTCGCCGAGAAAGGCCGGCTGCGCCAGCGAGGCGCTGAATTTCAGTGCCGCCAGCCGACGCTGAAAGCGCCCGGCCTCCACCCAGCCTACGCGAAACCCCGGCGCCAGCACCTTGGTAAAGGACGTACACAAAATCACCCAACCATCCCGGTCAAAGGACTTGACGGTGGGTTGCAAGGGCGCGGCGTATTGCAGCTCGGCGTAAAGCGCGTCCTCGATCACCGGAATCTTCCACGTCCGCGCCATTTCCGCCAGACGCTGCTTGTCGGCCACCGGCATGCTGGTCCCCAGCGGATTGTGCACGGTCGGCATGCTCACCACGGCCTGCACCCGCCGCTCGGAAAAAAGCAGCTCCAGCGCATCGAGCGAAAGCCCGCGATCCGGCCGCGTCGGCACTTCGATGGTGCGCAGCCCAAGGTGTTCGGCCAGCGAAATGAGGTTGAAGTAAGTCGGCGACTCGATGGCAATCGTGTCACCTGGCTGCGTCACGGCGCGCAGCGCCAGTTGCAGCGCCTCCATGCAGCCGTTGGTCAGGATGATGTTCTCCGGTTCCAGCGCCATACCCAGCGCTTGCGCGTGGCGACAAATCTCGCGGCGTAGACGAAGCGGCCCAGGCGGCAGCGAATAGTCGGCCAGCAACTCCGGCTTGCGCCGGGCAAAATCGGCGGCCAGCCGACTCAAAGCCTTGCCGGGATAAAACTCGCTGCTTTTCGGGCAGGCCAAGGACAGATCAATGGTTT
>CAZZDF010000396.1:0-2089 GCA_964652915.1 uncultured Propionivibrio sp.
GGTTGAACGTGTAGCGTTAGCGTGACTCGGCCATCCAGTTGCCTAAGCCATGCGGGAGTGCTCATCGCAGGAAGATCAGCACGAGCTGCGCCAGCACAATTGCGATCCAGGGCGATAAGTCGATATTGGCAACGGGAGGAACCACCCGTCGAATGGGGTTGGTGAAAGGTCGGGTCAGTTGCGAGGCCAGTGGCATCAGCGGCGAGTAGGGGCTGACCCAGGACAGGATCGCCTGAATGACCAGGGCGCCAATCAGCAGGTAGATGCTGATGCGCAGAGTGGCTAGCAGGGCTGACCACAAAATGATTCCGATCATTCCGCCAGAGTTCATCAAGCTGAGTCCGGGGGCTAGCAGGAATATCGTGAAAACCAGCAAAGCCTGCAGCAGGTAAGCGGCCAGAACGCTGGCCAGATCAAAGCCCCAAACGCCAGGTAGTACCTTGCGCAACGGCAGAATCAACCAATTGGTCGTTTGCAGGACGAATGCCCCAAGCTGATTATGAAACGGCACACGAAAAGCCTGCATGAAAAAGCGGAGTAGCAACAGGCCGGACAACAAACCGAATACGGTGTCGACAACGAATATACCGGCTTGTGCAAACATTCTCAGTCCTGACCCAGTATTTCGCCGAGTTGCGCGCTGCGGGCATTGGCGGCCAGCGCAGCGGCAATAATGCTTTCCTTGACTTTGCGTTCTTCCATTACGCGTAGCGCGGCTTCGGTTGTGCCGCCTTTGGAGGTGACTCGCTCACGCAGCGTACTGGCCGGTTCGTCGGATTGCGCCGCTAACTTGGCTGCGCCGAGAACGGTTTCAATCGAAAGGCGGCGTGCCTGCTTCTCAGTAAAGCCAAGTTCGGTTGCTGCTTGTTGCAGCGCTTCGAGAAAGAGGAAAACATAAGCCGGCCCGCTGCCGGAAATTGCCGTTACTGCGTCGATCTGCGATTCATCGGCGATCCATAGCGTGTCGCCGACCGCTTGCAAAACTCGTTCAGCACCCAGCCGTTCGGCTTCTGAAACGTCGGGGTGGGCAAACAAGCCGGTTATTCCGGCGCCAATGAGCGCTGGAGTATTGGGCATGGCGCGAACCAGTCGGGTATACCCATCCAGCCATCGGGAGAGGTCGGCAAGGCGGGAGCCCGCAGCAATACTGATGACCAGTTGGCGTTTCAGGTGCTTGCGAACGGACGCGCAGGCGCCCCGCAGTTGCTGCGGTTTGACGGCGAGAATGAGCGCGTCGCAGTTCAGCGAGGTCTCGTCGGGCATGTCGTGGCAGCGTACGCGATAGTCCTTTTCGAGGCGGGTACGGCTTTCTGCGACCATTTCGATTACCGAAATATCCGCTGCAGGAAAGCCGCGATTAAGCAGGCCGCCGATTAGCGCGCTGGCCATGTTGCCGCCACCCAGAAATGTGATTTTCATGCTTTTGTTCTTTCGCCAAAAATTGCGGTGCCTACGCGCACCATTGTAGCGCCTTCGGCGATTGCTGCCTCGAGATCGTGAGACATCCCCATCGACAGGGTGTCGATGGGCAAACCGGAGCGGTTGAGTTGCTCGAAAATTTCGCGCAAGCGCCGAAAAGCCAGGCGCTGCAGAGAGAAATCTTCGACTGGTGCGGGGATGGCCATCAATCCGCGTAGCTTCAATCGCGGAAGCAAGGCGATACGCTTTGCAAGCTCGGGCGCTTCTTCGAGCGCGACGCCACTTTTCGTGTCTTCCCCGCTGACATTGACTTGCAGGCATACCTGAAGAGGGGCGAGCGAATCCGGTCGCTGTTCGGAAAGGCGCTCGGCGATTTTCAGGCGATCAATCGAATGCACCCAATCAAACGTTTCGGCGACACGGCGGGTCTTGTTGCTTTGCAATGGCCCAATGAAATGCCACTCAAGGCGAAGCGCTTGAAGTTCGGTGACTTTGTCGGCACCTTCCTGTACATAGTTTTCGCCAAAGGCACGTTGTCCGGCTGTCGCGGCGTCCTGTACGGCTGAGGCCGGCCAGGTTTTGCTGACCGCGAGCAGCGTGATGTCAGCAGGATTTCTCCCCCATTTCAGGGCGGCTTCGTGAATGCGTGCGCGAACGGCTTGCAGGTTAG
>CAZZDF010000397.1:0-2088 GCA_964652915.1 uncultured Propionivibrio sp.
CCAACCCTATGAACCTGATCCGGGTAATGCCGGCGAAGGGAAGTGGACAAGTCGAGGACTATCCGGGGTTGCCTTATTCCGTGGTTTTCCGGTCATCAGGCCGCTTGCCCTTCTCCCAGGGGCTTGCGGCCTTTTACTTGGAGAACCCGCATGGAAATAATCCTGAACGGCGTGGCTGAAAGCTGTGCGCCGTGCAACATCACTGAGCTGATCACCGGCAAGGCTTTGCCTTTGCCGGCTTTGATTGTGTTGCTCAACGGAGCCAGTATCAAGCGCGATCAGTGGTCCTCGGTTCAGTTGAAAGACGGCGATAGCGTGGAATTGCTCAATCTTGTTGCCGGAGGTTGAGTCATGGCCGAAGATATTTTGACGCTCGGTGGTGTTCAATTCACCAATCGCCTGTTGACCGGAACCGGCAAGTTTGCGGCTAACGCCTTGATTCCCAAGATGCTGGCGGCCAGCGGCTCGCAGATGATCACCGTGGCGCTACGTCGCATCGATCTTGATGCGCCATCCGAGAATATTCTCGATTTCATCCCGAAAAACGTAACGCTGTTGCCGAATACGTCGGGAGCGCGCAATGCCGAGCAGGCTGTGCGGATTGCGCGTATTGCCCGCGAAGCCGGATGCGGCAACTTCATCAAGATCGAAGTGATCACCGATATGAAGTATCTGATGCCGGATAACTGGGAGACCTTGCGTGCGACCGAGATTCTGGCCAAGGAGGGCTTTATCGTCCTGCCCTACGTGCTGCCCGATTTGCCGTTGGCCAAGCGCCTTGAAAATGCCGGTGCGGCGGCCGTGATGCCGCTGGGAGCACCGATTGGTACCAATCGCGGGCTGGAAACGCGATCCCTGATTGAACTGCTGATCGAGAATTGTCGCCTGCCGGTGATCGTCGATGCCGGCATCGGCCGCCCTTCGCACGCCGCACAGGCCATGGAAATGGGCGCTGCCGCTGTACTCGTGAATACCGCGATTGCGACGGCCAAAGATCCGGAGGCAATGGGGCAGGCCTTTGATCTGGCCGTACGCGCCGGACGTGCCGCCTACCTCGCGCAAATGGCGGGAGAGTCGAAAACGGCCAGCGCCTCTTCGCCGCTCACCGGCTTTCTTGATGACTGATGCCGCGAATCTTAACGAGGAATAGCCCATGTCTTTTCTTGCCACCATTGAGCAGTATCGCGATTTCGATTCTTCCGGGTTTTTCGCGCAGGTCAGCGATTCGGCAATCGAGCGTAGCATCGCCTGCGACAAGCCTGGCGTCATCGATTTTCTAAATCTGCTCAGTCCGCGTGCGGCAAAACATCTGGAAGCCATGGCGCAGCGGGCGCACGAGCTTACGGTACGCCAGTTCGGACGCACCATTCAGATGTTTATCCCGTTGTATCTGGCTAATCATTGCAATAACCAATGTGCTTATTGCGGCTTTAACCACAGCAACGAGATTTCCCGCCGCAAGCTCTCGCTTGAGGAAATCGAGGCCGAGGCAAGGGCCATTGCAGCGACTGGTATGCAGCATGTGTTGATGCTGACCGGTGAAGCGCCGCGCATTACGCCGATCGATTACCTCGTGGAGGCTGCACGTTGCCTGAAGCGGCACTTTGCTTCGGTGGCCATCGAGATCTATCCGCTGTCTGTTGCCGATTATCGGCAGCTCAACGCGGCCGGGGTCGATGGGGTGACGGTCTTTCAGGAAACCTATGACCGCTTGGTGTATCGGCGTGTCCATCTCGGCGGCAAAAAACGTGATTTCCAGTGGCGGCTCGATGCGCCGGAGCGGGCGGCGCAAGGCGGCATGCGTCTGGTCAATATCGGCGCGCTGCTGGGGCTGGCGGAACCGTGGCGCGACATCTTCATGACCGGGCTGCATGCGCGTTACCTTGAGGACAACTATCTGGACATGGAAGTCGCGGTTTCTCTCCCGCGCTTTAACACGGCCGAGGGCGATTTTCTGCCCGATTACCGGGTTGATGATCGCAGCTTTGTGCAGTTCATGACGGCTTTGCGGATCTTTTTGCCACGTGCTGGAATCACGATTTCAACGCGCGAAAGCGCGGCCTTCCGTGATCGCATTTTGCCGCTTGG
>CAZZDF010000398.1:0-2071 GCA_964652915.1 uncultured Propionivibrio sp.
GGCCGAGGGTAGCAACCGGCGCAACGGCGCGTTGCCTGGGTAGGGCGGGCATCGGCATGGCCGGAGTGAGGCGCAGGAACAATTCGGCGCTCCGGTAAGCGGCCAGAATTTCCGCGTGGATGTTTTTCGCCCACGGCTCATGAAGATAGAAATGGGCAAAGAGGTCGGCCCAGTTCAGCGAGCACATTGACAGGGCCGGAATGCCGGCCTGCGCTGCACCGGCCAGTGGCAGGTAGGCAACGTCGGTGAGCACCAGATCGGGCGCCAGTGTGTTGAGTTGCTGTGCCTCGTCGGCCACGCGCTGCGCCCAGTTGGCATGGGCAGCGCGATAGGCGTGGGCGGTCGCTGCCAGATCGATGCTGACGGCGTCGAGCATGACAAAGCCGAAATCGCTGCGTCCGGCAATATGCGTGAAGTCGCTTGAAATTCTGGCGCGCAGCTTGTCTGCCGGCAGGCCGCAACGGAGGGTCAGGCGTAAATCAGGGAGCCGCTGCGCAAGTACGTTGAGGACAGGCGCGACCTGCGCCAGATGGCCAAAGCCGTGCGAGGAGATGTCGACGAAAAGATGCGGGTTGGAGGGACTCATGGGGCGGCGTTAAACAAACCTCGCCAGCATCGCCCCCTGCAGTCCTTTGGGCAAGGGAATCCATACGCGGTGGCCGTTGCCGGGGGCAACGGGGGTGGCGCTGCCTTCGGCGTTTTCCATGCGCTCAAGAACAATCTCCGAGTTTCCCGACGGATGGATGATTTCAAGGCGGTCGCCGACCGAGAAGCGGTTTTTGACGTCGATTTCGGCGAGGCGACGTTCTGCGTTCCAGCCGATAACATCGCCGACATACAGGCTGCGCCCCGATTCTGAGTGGCCGCGCAGATAGTTCTGCATTTCGTGTTCGTGGTGGCGCTGGTAAAAACCGTCGGTGTAGCCGCGATTGGCCAGTCCTTCCAACTCCCCGAGTAGTTCCGGATTCAACGGGCGGCCGGCGACGGCGTCGTCGATGGCCCGACGGTAGACCTGCGCGGTGCGTGCCACGTAGTACGCCGATTTGGTGCGCCCTTCGATTTTTAGTGAATCGACGCCGATCTCGATCAGGCGCTGGACGTGCTCGATGGCGCGCAAGTCCTTCGAGTTCATGATGTAGGTGCCGTGTTCGTCTTCTTCGATCGGCATCAGTTCGCCGGGGCGTTCCTGCTCCTCAAGCAGCCAGACCTTGCTGGCCGGCGATTGGGCATGCACGTCGCCGCTGGCGTCTTCTTCGCCCGCCTTGACCTTGTATTCCCAGCGGCAGGAATTGGTGCAGGTGCCTTGATTGGAATCGCGCCGGTTGAAATAGCCGGAAAGCAGGCAGCGTCCGGAATAGGCGACGCACAAGGCGCCGTGAATGAAGACCTCTAGCTCGATGTCCGGGCACTCCTGCCGGATCTCGGCGACTTCGTCGAGCGAGAGTTCGCGCGACAGGATGATGCGCGAGACGCCGAGCTTTTTCCAGAAGCGCACGGCCGCGAAATTGACGGTATTGGCCTGCACCGAGAGATGGATCGGCATTTGAGGCCAGTTTTCACGAACGAGATCGATCAACCCGGGGTCGGCCATGATCAGGGCGTCGGGCGAAAGTGCGATGACCGGCGCCATGTCGGCCAGATACGTGCGTACCTTGGCGTTGTGCGGCAGTACATTGCTGACGACATAGAAGTGTTTGTTGCCGGCATGTGCTTCCGAAATGGCGTCGCCAAGCGCTTCCAGCCGCGAAAATTCGTTGTTGCGCACGCGCAGGCTGTAGCGCGGCTGGCCGGCGTAGACGGCATTGGCGCCAAAGGCGAAGGCGGCGCGCATCATGGCCAGCGAGCCGGCTGGCGCCAGCAGCTCCGGGGTGCGCAATACACGAGTGTCGGACATGGGTAGTTTCAACGGGGAGCAAGGTAGAATGGGGCAACTAAAACTTTTTCGCCATTCCCGATTTTAACCGCATTCAAGAGATCCCTTTCCCATGACCGAAGATATCCTGATCAATTTTGCTCCGCAGGAAACGCGTGTCGCCGTGATGTACCAAGGCGCCGTGCAGGAACTGCACAT
>CAZZDF010000399.1:0-2069 GCA_964652915.1 uncultured Propionivibrio sp.
TCCAGGGCATGCGCGTCACCGACGCCGAAACGATGGAAATCGTCGAAATGGTGCTGGGCGGCCAAGTTAACAAAGACGTAGTCAATCTGATCAATCAGGCGGGCGGCAAGGCCGTCGGTCTGACCGGCAAGGACGGCAACATGATCCGCGCCAAAAAGCTCTTGTTGCACAACCGCGACAATTACGAAGATCTGATCGACATCGGCATGGTCGGCGACATCACCGACATCGACCCTTCTTTGATCAGCCATCTGGAAGCTGGCGCGTTCATTCCGGTTATCGCCCCGATCGGCGTAGGTGAAAACGGTGAAACCTACAACATCAACGCCGACGTGGTTGCCGGGAAAATCGCCGAAATACTCAAGGCCGAAAAACTCGTACTGCTCACCAACACGCCGGGCGTTCTCGACAAGGAAAGCAATGTCGTTACCGACGTTACCCCGGAGCAAATCGATGCCATGGTCGCCGACGGCACCCTGTACGGTGGCATGTTGCCGAAAATCAGCTCGGCGCTCGACGCGGCGCGCGCTGGCGTTCAAGGCGTGCATATCATTGACGGTCGAGTCGAACACGCCCTGCTGCTGGAAATCCTGACCAGCCACGGCTTTGGCACGATGATCAAGGCCAACTAGGCCACCTTGAACGAAGTGGTAAGAACGCAACAAGAACGAATCGTAGTTTCGCGTACCCGTCGCGAGCTTCACGGCTTTGCGACGGGTACGCGAGGATGAATACAGTTCCACGCGTCTGGCTGTTCGACCTCGACAACACGCTGCACGACGCCGACCCACATATCTTTCCGCACATTCACCGGCTGATGACCGAGTACCTGTGCAAGCATCTGCAGGTAGACAGCGAAACGGCGACCCTGCTGCGTCAGCGCTATTGGGCGCGCTACGGCATCACGCTGCTGGGCATGATGCGCCACCACGGCACCGACCCGCACCACTTCCTCCATCACACGCACCAGATTCCCGACCTCGAAGAAAAGGTCATTGCCGAAAGAGGCCTGGAAGCGATGCTGCAGCGCCTTCCGGGAAGGAAAATCATCTTTTCCAACGCACCCTTACAGTACATTGAAGACGTCATTGCCGTTGCAGGAATCGCTCGCTGCTTTGAAACCATCTATTCGATCGAGCGCCTGCGCTTCGAGCCCAAACCGGCCATCGGCGGTTTTATCCGAGTGTTGCGTAATGAAGGCCTCGATCCACGTTCCTGCGTCATGGTCGAAGACACCCTGCCGAATCTCAAAACAGCCAAACGCCTCGGCATGAAAACCGTGTGGGTGAGCGCCAACACACGCTACCCGCCTTACGTAGACGTGCGGGTACCTTCTGTTCTGGACTTACCCAACCGGCTCGCGCAGCTATAATCCACTCTTTCGACAAAATCCGATCAAGGAATGATGGCGTGAGCAAACCCGGCGAAAAGCGGCTGCAAATCCTGCAAACGCTGGCGACCATGCTGGAAAACCCAAAGGGTGAAAAAATCACCACCGCAGCACTCGCCGCGCATCTTGGGTGCTCCGAGGCCGCACTTTATCGCCATTTCGCCAGCAAGGCGCAAATGTACGAGGGGCTGATCCAATTCATCGAAAGCAGCCTGTTCGGCCTGATCAACCAGATTGCCAGCGAAGAAAATCAGGGCTTGCGCCAGGTGGAACTCATTCTCGCCATGCTGCTCAACTTCGCCCAACGCAACCGCGGCATGACCAAGGTACTGATCGGCGATGTGCTGGTCAACGAAAACGAACGTCTGCAAAGCCACATCAACCAAATCCACGAAAAGCTCGAAGCAGCACTCAAACAGGCACTGCGCATCGCTGCCACTCAGGAGCAACTCGCTACGCAAACCGACTTCAGCGCGCTGGCCAACCTCCTGCTCTGCTATGTCATAGGCCGCTGGCAGCAATACGCCAAGAGCGGCTTCACCCGCGAACCCGCTGCCGACTGGGCGCAGCAATGGCCGATACTCTGCGTCTCCTGCCTGAGTCAGAGCAAAGCATGAGCACTGCAAACTCGAGGCTGGCGTTTATTGACGCTTTAAAGGCCATCGCCTCGCAACTGATC
>CAZZDF010000400.1:0-2061 GCA_964652915.1 uncultured Propionivibrio sp.
GCCATCCGCGTGTTTTTCTCGACGTCACCCACACCGGCGAAGTCGTCTGCCCGTATTGCAGCGCGCACTACGTCTTCAAGGGCGATCTGGCCAAGGCGCCGCACTAAACTGCCCACCCACCGCAAAGGCGCCATGACGCAAAGACTACGCAAAGGAAACCCACTGCTTTTTCAAGCTCTTCTTTGCGTTTCCTTAGTTTCTTTGCGCCTTCGCGGTGGACTTTTCCCCAGATAAATACCGCCCATGAAATCGCTGATCGTTGCCCCCGCCTGGATTGGCGATACCGTCATGGCGCATGCGCTGTTCAAGCGCCTGCATCAGCTCACGCCCGGCTTGCAACTGGATGCCCTGGCGCCTCGCTGGGTGGCGCCGGTACTCCAGCGCATGCCGGAAATCAGTGAGATCATCGACAACCCGTTTGCCCATGGCGAACTCTCGATGGCCGCACGTTACCGCCTGGCGCGACAACTGGCCAAAGCCGGCTACCAGCGCGCCTATGTGCTGCCCAATTCGCTCAAATCCGCGCTGATTCCGGCTCTCGCTGGCATTCCCGAACGCATCGGTTTTACCGGCGAAGCGCGTTACGGCCTGATCAATCGCCGGCACACCCTCGACGAAACCGCCCTGCCGCTGATGGCCGAACGCTTTGCCCAACTGGCCGAACCGATCGGCGCGCCGCTGCCTCGTCCGCTGCCCTTCCCGCACCTCGAATCCAGCAGAGAGCAGCAAGAGGCCACGCTGGCCGATCTGGCTATCCAGCGCCCGGAGAAAGTCGCCGTCTTCTGTCCCGGCGCCGAGTACGGTCCGGCCAAGCGCTGGCCTGCCCGCCACTTCGCCGCCCTTGCCGACGAACTCGACCAGCGAGGCTACGCCGTCTGGCTGCTCGGCTCGGGCAAAGACAAAGCGGTGGGCGATGAAATCGTCGCCTTGGCCAAATCCGCCGCGCCGCAAAATCTGTGCGGCAACACTTCGCTAACGCAGGCCATCGATCTGATCGCCGCCGCAAATTTCGTCGTCTGCAACGATTCCGGCCTGATGCACGTGGCTGCGGCCGTCGGCCGGCCACTGGTCGCCGTTTTCGGCTCCTCGTCGCCGGGCTTCACCCCGCCGCTCTCCGACCGCGCGCAAATCATCAGCCTCAAACTCGAATGCAGCCCCTGCTTCAAGCGCGAATGCCCGCTCGGACACCTCGACTGCCTGAACCAACTCGATCCACAACAGGTGCTCGCCGCCTGCCTCAACGGAGCCACATCATGAACATTCACTATGCCAGCGCCGAAGATGCCGAAGAGGCCTTCTACGAGGCGATAGGACGCGGCGACATCGACGCGCTGATGAGCGTCTGGGCCGATGACGAAGAGATCGTCTGCATCCACCCGACCGGCCAGCGCCTGACCGGGCAGGCGGCGATTCGCGAAAGCTGGCGCACCATCTTCGCCAACAACCCACACCTCACCGTTCATATCAAGCACAGCGTGCACTGGAAAAGCATGATGCTCGACGTGCATAGCGTCATTGAAACGCTTTATGTCGGCGACGAGACCACGCCGCACGGGCCGATGCTATCGACCAACGTCTTCCAGCGCGGTCCGAACGGCTGGCGCATGCTCTCGCACCATACCTCTGCATCGAGCACCGGCGAGGCCGAACACCCCGCTGAAAGCCACAACGACTCTCCACGAACCCTGCATTGATCGGTTATCACGCCCCCAAGTGGCTGCCCGGAAGCCACGCCCAGACCATCTATCCGCTGCTGATCAGGCCGGCCGCCTACCCCTATTGGCGCGCGCGCTGGGATACGCCGGATGGCGACTTCATCGACCTCGACTGGAGCGAAATACCCGATTCGGCGCCCAGTCGCCGCAGTACGCCGCTGGTCGTGCTGTTTCACGGATTGGAAGGCAGCTCCAACAGCCACTACGCGCTCTCGCTTATGCACACCTTGGCGGCACGTGGCTGGGGCGGCGTAGTCGCCCATTTTCGCGGCTGTTCCGGCGAAGCAAACCGCCTGCCGCGTGCCTACCACTCGGGCGATAGCGATGAAGTCGACTGGATTCTGCA
>CAZZDF010000401.1:0-2056 GCA_964652915.1 uncultured Propionivibrio sp.
ACGTCGGAATCGGCCTCGACGGCTTCCATGAAGGCATCGGTCACGGCGATGGAAACATTGAAGTTGGTTAGGTCGCCTTTGTCCTTGGCGTGGATGAAGACCTCGATATCCGGGTGATCGCAGCGCAGCACGCCCATTTGCGCGCCACGCCGGGCACCAGCAGATTCGACGGTTTCGCAGGAGCGGTCAAACACGCGCATGTAGGAAACCGGGCCGGATGCGCGCGAATGCGTCCCTTTGACCAGCGCGCCCTGCGGGCGGATCGACGAGAAGTCGTAGCCGACGCCACCGCCGCGACGCATCGTTTCGGCGGCTTCGGCGAGCGCCGTGTAGATGCCGGGGCGGCCATCGACCAGCTCGACGATCGAGTCGCCGACCGGTTGCACGAAGCAGTTGATCAGCGTTGCGGCGAGCGAGGTGCCGGCGGCGGAGTTGATGCGTCCGGCCGGGACGAAACCGTTCTCCTGCGCCCAGAGAAAGCGCTCTTCCCATTTGGCGCGATGTTTTTCGTCTTCATTGGCGGCCAGCGCCCGGGCGACCCGGCGGCGGACATCGTGAACATTGGTTTCAGAGCCTTTGGCGTATTTTTCAATCAATACTTCACCGGAGATTTCCTGTTCGGCAAGCGGAATGGTTTCCGGCGCTTCGGCAATTGCGGTCAAGGAAAGCTGCTGTGAGTTCTGGTTCATGTCGGGTCTTTCTGCAATGTGTTGGCGCAACTTGTGCTGTGCCGTATTAAAAACCGCGGTCGATTGCTAAGCCAAACCGCTCTTAATAAGTACGCGATGATGAAGACAAAATTCAGTGGGTGTTTTTCAGGCGACGGGGAGCAAATCTACTAGATGTAGTATTGCATTGCAAGACATCAACTAGATATAGTTGGTTGCATCGAGCCGTGCATAGACGAAAAGTCTGGTAAATCACGGTGTTACGGAAAAATCACACTGTCGCATTTTTGCACAGAGGTTTTTCGCTTAGTCCGCGTCCTGGATGTGGTTACGGTTGTGGTGGGCGATGAGCGTGGCGATGACGCAGGAGGCGATGCGCGTGTCGGCGGTATCGGCGCGACTGGTCAGAACGATGGGCACCTTGGCGCCGAGGATGATGCCTGCGGTTAGTGCATTGGCCAGGTATTCGAGCTGTTTGGCCAGCATGTTGCCTGATTCGAGGTCGGGAACAACCAGCACTTCGGCGCGGCCGGCGACGGGGGAGTTGATTCCCTTGGTTTTGGCCGCCGACAGAGAAACGGCGTTATCGAAGGCCAGCGGGCCATCGAGCAAACCGCCGGTGATCTGCCCGCGATCGGCCATTTTGCACAACGCGGCGGCGTCGAGCGTCGATTGAATCTTCGGGTTAATCGTTTCCACCGCTGACAATATGGCCACTTTGGGTTCCGGGATGCCGATGATGTGTGCCAGATCAATGGCGTTCTGGATGATCTGGACTTTTTCTTCAAGCGTCGGCGCAATATTGACTGCCGCATCGGTAATCAGGATCGGTCGCGGGTAGGTTGGTACGTCCATCAGGAAGACATGGCTGATCCGCCGCGCGGTACGCAAGCCGGAGGTGCGCGCAACCACTTCGGCCATCAGCTCATCGGTGTGCAGGCTGCCCTTCATCAAGGCTTCGGCGTCACCATTTCGAACCAGGGTGACAGCCATTGCCGCCGCTTCATGGCTGTGTTTAACGTCTACGATGCGGTGCTGTTTCAGATCCAGACCGGATTCGCTGGCGATGGCGCGGATTTTGGCTTCAGGCCCGATCAGGATCGGATCGATCAGGCCGGCTTCTGCCGACATCAGGGCGCCTTTCAGCGATTCGACGTCGCAGGGATGAACCACGGCCATGTCGATGGCTGGAAGCCCTTTGGCGCGGGCAATCAGCGCCTGCAACCGGGAATCTTTGTCCGAGATGGTCACGCCCGGGAGGTCGACGCGCCGGGTACGCATTTTTTCGGCTGGCGCCAGCACTTCGGCAGTGCCAAGCACGACGGGCATTCCATCCTGATTGACGCAATTGCAGTCGAAGACGACGTGATGGTTGTGTTCGAACTTCT
>CAZZDF010000402.1:0-2031 GCA_964652915.1 uncultured Propionivibrio sp.
CTGGACGTCTTGTGTCCGGCTTTCCGGATGCTCGGTGCGCTGCATGCGAAAGGGCTGGTGCAGGAGGATTTGCATCTCGGGAATTTTTTGCGCCATGAGCATAGTCTGCTGGTGATCGACGGCGATGCGGTGCGTGCCGTTTCGCCGGGGAAACCGCTGGGGGGGGCTGATGCCGTGCCGAATCTGGCCTTGCTGCTGGCGCAACTGCCGCTGGCTTGGGATGACCATCGCCAGCCACTGCTTGAAGCGTATGCTGCGGGAGGCGGGGCGAAGATCGTCGATGAGGATGGCCTGGCGCAGGAAGTGTGCAGGTCAAGAGCGTGGCGTTTGAAGGACTATCTGGGCAAGACGCTTCGTGATTGCACCTTGTTTTCCGTTTCAAGTAGCGTATTTCGCTTCTGTTCGGTATGGCGAGAGGCGCGTGACGAATTGCGGCCATTGCTCGATGCGCCTGATGAGGCCGTCCGGCAGGGACAGATACTGAAGGATGGGCGAACGTGCACGGTCGCGCAGGTGGGAGAAGATGGACTCGGGGTGGTGGTCAAGCGCTATAACCTGAAGAGTCTGGGGCATGCCATGCAGCGCTTCTGGCGGCCTTCGCGGGCGTGGCATTCGTGGCGTGAGGGGCATCGTCTGTTGTTTTTCGGGCTGGCGACGCCCAAGCCTTTAGCTTTGATCGAAGAGCGTATCGGGCCGTTGCGTCGTCGGGCTTTTCTGCTCAACGAGTTTTGTCCCGGGCTCAGCCTTATGCAATGCCTTAGCGCAGATCGAGAACCCGCTGCCGAAATGGCGAGCGAGATCATCGGACTGTTTGAAACCCTGAATCGCTTGCGCATCAGCCACGGAGACATGAAGGCAACGAACCTGCTGTGGCACGAGGGGCGCATCGTGCTGATCGATCTGGATGCCGTTGAACAACATCGTTCGGCCAGAAGCTATGCGCGTGCTTGGCGAAGGGATCGCGCAAGGTTCCTGCGTAACTGGCCCGAGTCTTCCGTGTTGTATCAGTGGCTGGACAGGAATTTGCCAGTGGTCAGTTCCTGATTAAGCGTCTTTTAATGAATTCCAACTATCCTGAGGTCTTTGAGCGCGGGTAGGTCCGGCTTTATCCATCAGTTTGTAGAAAATGACTTCAATCAAAGTAATCGCTGAACGTTGGCGCCAATGGCAGCCGACAATGCATGTTGAAACCCTTGCGCTGCTTGGCAGCCTCTTTTTTACCGTAAGCAGTAATAGTCTGTTCTGGAAATCGATGCTGGCCGGGCGCTCATTCGCCCAGTCCGATGCCTGGCTGTTTGCCGTGGGGGTGGGCGTCACCATGGTGGCGCTGCATTTTTTCATGTTTGCTCTGGTTTTCAACCGCTGGACAGCCAAACCCTTACTGGCGCTGCTGCTGGTTATTACAGCCTTCGCTTCGTATTACATGAGCACCTTTACGGTGTTCCTTGACCCGAGCATGTTGCGCAATGTGTTGCGCACCGACGTCAAGGAGGCTGGCGAACTGTTCAATGTCGGGATGTTGCCGCATCTATTGCTCACTGCGGTCATTCCTCTGCTGGTGCTGTTTCGCGTCGGTTTGCGCCGTGTATCCTGGGGGCGCGCTTTGGCGATTCGTTCCTTATCAATGGTCACGGCTTTGCTGCTCGGCGCCGGTTCCGTAATGCTGCTTTTCCATGAGTTGGCGCCGTTGATGCGTAACAACAAGGAAATTCGCTATCTGCTGACGCCGGCCAACTATATTTACTCGCTGGCCAACGTGCTCACCAGCGAGGCCAGTTCAGCCAATCGGCCGCGGGCGCAGATCGGTCTCGATGCCGTCATGGCCGATAGTTGGCAGCAACGCAAAAAGCCGGCGCTGTTTGTCATCGTGGTTGGTGAAACGGCACGCAACGCCAATTGGGGATTGTCTGGCTATAGCCGACAGACGACACCGGAACTGGCGCAACTCGATGTTATCAACTTCAGCAAGGTGACGAGTTGCGGAACGAATACCGAGGTTTCTCTGCCCTGCATGTTTTCGCTCAACGGCCG
>CAZZDF010000403.1:0-2006 GCA_964652915.1 uncultured Propionivibrio sp.
AGGACATTCGATGCTATTGCCTCAGGAAATCATCCGCCACAAGCGGGACAAGCAGGTATTGCCGACTGAAGAAATACAAGCCTTCATTCGGGGAATTACTGATAACAGCGTGAGCGAGGCGCAGATCGCCGCCTTGGCCATGGCCATTTTTCTCAACGGCATGAGTCGCGATGAGTGCGTCGATTTGACCCTGTCGATGCGCGATTCCGGGCGGGTGATGGAGTGGAAGTCGCTCGATCTGGGCGGGCCAATCATCGATAAGCATTCGACCGGCGGTGTCGGCGATGTGGTCTCCTTGATGCTTGGCCCGATGTTTGCCGCGTGCGGCGGTTTCAATCCGATGATTTCGGGGCGTGGCCTCGGTCATACGGGCGGAACACTGGATAAGCTGGGTACGATTCCCGGCTATAACCCGTTCCCAACACTAGAGCAGTTGTGTACCACGGTGCGCGAAGCCGGAACCGCGATCATCGGGCAAACCGGCGATCTGGCGCCGGCCGATAAACGCATTTACGCAGCACGCGATGTGACCGCTACGGTCGAATCGATCCCGCTGATTACTGCGTCGATTTTGTCGAAGAAGCTGGCGGGCGGCCTCGATGCGCTGGTGATGGATGTCAAGGTTGGTTCCGGCGCATTCATGCCGACGCCGGAGTTGTCCGTTGCCCTTGCCGAGTCAATTGTTGCCGTCGGAACGGGAGCCGGTCTCAATGTCAGCGCTTTGCTGACCGACATGAATCAGTCCTTGGCGCCTTGTGCCGGTAATGCGATTGAAGTGGTATGTGCCATCGACTATCTAACTGGAAAGAGTCGTCCAGAACGTTTGCATGAAGTGACCATGGCGCTCTGTGCCGAAGGATTGGTTTCCAGCGGTTTGGCTCAGGACTTGAACGACGCCCGGCACAAGCTTCAAGCTTGCCTCGATTCCGGTGCGGCGGCCGAGCGCTTTGCGAAGATGGTTCGTTTGCTCGGCGGGCCTGGTGATTTGATGGAACGGCCCGATGCTTACCTTGAAAAGGCGCCGATTGTTGTAGATTTGCCGGCGCCGCGGTCCGGATTTGTAACGGCCTTCGATACTCGCGCTCTGGGCTTGGCCGTTGTTGCCTTGGGGGGCGGTCGTTTGCGCAGTGATCAGGCGATCGATCCGGCGGTCGGGTTTTCGGCGATCGTTGAATTAGGGGTGAGCGTACAGGCAGGTGAGCCGCTGTTGAGGATTCACGCACGTTCTGCCGAAATGGCTGCAGTGGCTGCCGATATGGCGAAGCGGGCGATTAGCATCGAAGACAAGCCGCGTACTTTGCCGCCATTGATCTGGCGGCGTATTGTGGCCAAGGAGTCGGCATGATTGCGACCGATAAGTTGATCGAGCAGGCACGCGAGGCGCGCGCAAAAGCCTATGCACCTTATTCGCACTTTCAGGTTGGCGCGGCGCTGGTAGCGCGTGATGGAAAAATCTATCACGGTTGCAACGTCGAGAACGCATCTTATGGACTGAGCAATTGTGCCGAGCGCACGGCGTTTTTCAGTGCCTTGGCCGATGGGCAGAAGCCTGGTGATTTTACGCAGCTGGCTATCGTTGGCGCGACCGATACGCCAATTGCACCTTGCGGAGCCTGTCGCCAGGTTATTTTCGAGCTCGGTGGTCCGGATTTGCAGGTGGTTCTGGCCAATATGCAGGATGCGGTCGAAGTAACGACCCCGGCGCGGCTTTTGCCCGGGGCGTTTTCCAGCAGCGATTTGTAATTTCGGTTGGTTTTGTTTCTGTAAAGCAGGGCAGGAATTTCGGCGTTCAGAAATTACTTGACAGCCGAAATAACTGGAACTAATGTATGAAAAGCTTTTCTCGGTGGGTAATCGTCGTATTTTCAACACTTTGGAGGTAACTGATGAACAAGAAAGCTCTGATTTCCGCATTGATGGCCTTTGGCGCACTGGCATTTACGCCGATGGCTGCATCCGCAGCACCATTCAAGGTCGGTATGGTGACCGATGCCGGTACGATTGAC
>CAZZDF010000404.1:0-2004 GCA_964652915.1 uncultured Propionivibrio sp.
TGACAATCGGCACCGTCAAAACGGGATCTGTCAGATCAAGTCTGAACTTCTACATATCCCAATAGTTTTCTGTGCCCTGACGTTTTGTAAACTGGAAGCCATTGCAAACCTTCTTGATGGCCTATAACTTCGCCCGAAGACTGAAAACCCTCAAAGGACTTACACCCTATGAGTACGTCTGCAAAATCTGGACAAACGAGCCCGAACGATTCAAGATCAACTCAGCCCAGCACACAGTGGGACTAAACACCTAGCCGCAAACCGACGCCCCCGCCGAGGCATGGCAGACATAAACTGAAGCTTCCAGGCCGCTGGCTTTGCTGTAGTTGGCGGTGATGGCTTCCTGTACCTTGCTGACCAGTCCTTGCGGCGCCAGCGCGACGACGCAGCCGCCAAAGCCGCCGCCGGTCATGCGTACACCGCCTGCATCACCCAAGACGTCCTTGACGATGGAAACCAGCGCGTCGATTGGTGGCACGGTAATCGCGAAATCGTCGCGCATCGAGGCGTGCGAATCGGCCATCAGCTGGCCGATTCGTGTGAGGTCTCCGGCTTTCAAGGCGGTCGCCATATCGATGGCGCGCTGGCTGTCGGTGATGACGTGGCGGGCGCGCTGTGCGGTAACCGGGTCAAGCCCGTGGCGTTTGGCTTCGAAAGTGGTGAGATCAATGTCGCGCAAAGCCTTGACGCCGAAATGGCGGGCCGCTTCTTCGCATTGCCCGCGGCGCGTGTTGTATTCGCTGCCGACCAGCCCGCGCTTGACGTTCGAATTGATGATGATGACCGCGATATCGGCTGGCATGGCTACCGCTTCGGTCGCCAGGCTGCGGCAGTCGATCAGCAGCGCGTGGTCAGCGCGGCCTTGCGCAGAGATGAGCTGGTCCATGATGCCGCAGTTGCAGCCGACAAAATGGTTTTCCGCACGCTGGCCGATTTGGGCTAACTCGGTCGGGGAAACGTCAAGTCCATTGAGTGACTTGAAAAACTGCCCGACGGCTACTTCTAGCGAGGCCGAAGAACTCAGGCCGGCGCCTTGCGGCACATTGCCGCTGATGGCCAGATCAGCACCGGTCAGTGCGTAGCCCGCTTCAATCAGACATTTGACGACGCCGCGCACGTAATTGGTCCATAAGGGCTTGTCGCGTGGCACGATCGGCTGGTCGATCCGAAATTCATCCAGTTTGCCGCCATAATCGACGGCGATTACGCGCACCAGCGCATCGTTGCGCGCCGCGCCGGAAATGACCGTGTGATAGTTGATGGCGCAAGGCAGGACGAAACCGTCGTTGTAATCCGTGTGTTCGCCGATCAGGTTGACGCGTCCAGGCGCTTGCACCGAGAGCGTGGCCTGGCTGCCAAAGGTATTGATCAACGCCGGTTGCGTTTTTTGCAACGGTGATAGGTCTTGGTTCATGGCGTCTGACCAGATTCAGGCTTCGTTGTAGTGGATGTCGCTCAAGGCACGCAGGCGTTCGGCGGCTTGTTCGGGGGTCAGGTCGCGTTGCGACTCGGCCAGCATCTCGTAGCCCACCATGAATTTGCGTACCGTCGCCGAACGCAGGAGTGGCGGATAGAAGTGGGCATGTACCTGCCAGTGATCCGGGTTGTCGCCGTTGAATGGCGCGCCGTGCCAGCCCATCGAGTACGGAAACGAGCACTGAAAGAGGTTGTCGTACTTGCTGGTCAGCTTTTTGATCGCCAGCGCCAGATCCTGCTTTTGCGTGGCGTTGAGCTCGGGCAGACGGCGCACATGGGCTTTCGGGAGCAGCAGCGTTTCGAATGGCCAGGCCGCCCAGTACGGAACGACGGACAGCCAGTGTTCCGTCTCGACGACAACTCGTACGCCGCCGGATTCTTCCTTGGCGTATTGCAGCAGCAGAGGGTGACCGTGTGCGGCGGAGTATTCGCGTTGATGATGGTCTTCGGCGGCCGGTTCGTTGGGCACGAAACTGTTGGCCCAGATCTGGCCGTGCGGGTGCGGCATCGAGCAGCCCATCATCGCGC
>CAZZDF010000405.1:0-1998 GCA_964652915.1 uncultured Propionivibrio sp.
CGCCGAAGATCGCCACCATGAAGAAGATCGCGCAACTCGAAAAATCGCCGCGCGGCTTGTATACCGGCTCGATCGGCTGGGTCGCGCCGAATGGCGATTGCCGTTTCAACGTGGCGATCCGCACGCTGGAGCAGGTTGGCAACGGTCACGTCAGGCTCGGCGTGGGGAGTGGCATTGTCATTGATTCCGACCCGTCGCGCGAATATGCCGAGTGTCTGTTGAAAGCGCGTTTCCTGACCGGTTTCGATCCGGGTTTCGAACTGATTGAAACGATGCGGCTGCAGGACGGCCTGTTTCCTTATCTGCAGCAACATCTTGAGCGGCTTCAAGCATCGGCGAAGGCGCTTGGCTTTGCCTGTCCTCTGGTGGAGATCACCGAGGTACTGGCGAAGCTGGCGGCGGATGAGACCGAGGGCGTTTATCGCGTGCGGCTGACCCTGGCGCACGACGGGCAATGGAAAATGACCTCGGCTTTGCTGCCGGCGGAAGAAGAAGCGACGCGCATCGTGGTGTTTGCCGAAGAGGCGCTCGGTGCTGATGACTATCTGTTGCGGCACAAGACCACCGCGCGCAGCCGCTATGATCGTGCGCTGGCGGCCTTGGCAGGGCAGCCGGAAGTGTTCGATGCGCTATTCTTCAACACGCGCGGCGAGCTTTGCGAAGGAGCGCGCAGCAATGTTTTTATCGAGCGCGACGGCAAATTGCTGACGCCGCCGCTGTCCTGCGGCCTGTTGCCCGGCGTGATGCGCCGGCAACTGCTCGAATCCGGGCGGGCCGTTGAGTGCGTGTTGACGCGCGAGGATGTGCAGAACGCACCGGCGCTCTACGTCGCCAACGCGCTGCGCGGGCTGATGCGGGTCGAACTGCGGGTTTAGCTGCTTTTATCGCGTTATGCCTTGCCGGTGCTGCCAAAACCGCCGTCGCCGCGGCTGCTGCTGTCGAACTCGTCAACCACGTTAAAGGCAACCTGCAACACCGGGACGACGACCAGTTGCGCCAGGCGATCGAGCGGGTTGATGGTGAAGCTTTCCTTGCCGCGATTCCAGGTCGAGACCATGATTTCACCCTGATAGTCCGAGTCGATCAGACCAACGAGGTTGCCGAGCACGATGCCGTGCTTATGACCCAGCCCCGAGCGGGGCAGAACCATGGCAGCGAGACCAGGGTCGGCGAGGTGAATGGCCATGCCGGTCGGGATCAGCATGGTTTCGCCCGGGTGCAGCTTGACCGGGGCTTCGATGCAGGCGCGCAGGTCCAGGCCGGCGGAACCGGGTGTGGCGTAATGCGGCGGGCTGTCTTTCAGGCGCGGGTCGAGGATGCGGACGTCGATGCGGTGCATGTGCGTTTCTCCAGCAAGGTGGCGATGCGCGCCACCAATTGGCGCGCCAGTTGAAGTTTGGAGGCCGGCGCCAGCGGGTGCCTGCCCTCGTCGTCGAACAGGACGAGCGTGTTGTTTTCGCCGCCGAAACCATCCTGAATCAGGTTGCCGACGATCAGCGGAATCTTTTTGGCGGCGCGTTTTTTCTCGGCGTATTCGTCGAGATTTTCGCTTTCGGCGGCAAAGCCGACGCATAGCGGTGGCATGGGTAGTGCGGCGACTTCGGCAAGAATATCGGGGTTGAGAACCAGCTCGATAGCCGAAGCGGGATGGCTATCCTTCTTCAGTTTGTGTTCGCTGGCCGCCAGCGGGCGATAGTCGGCGACGGCAGCAACGCCGATGAAAACGTCCTGGTCAGCAGCACGTGCCATGACGGCGGCGTGCATTTCCTGCGCGCTGGTGATATCGATGCGCGTGACGCCGCGCGGCGTGGGTTGGCTGACCGGCCCGCTGATCAGGGTGACTTCGGCGCCGGCTTCCTGCGCGGCGCGGGCGATGGCAAAGCCCATTTTGCCCGTCGACAGGTTGGTGATGCCGCGCACCGGATCGATGGCTTCAAAGGTCGGGCCTGCGGTCAGCAGCACTTTCTTGCCCTTGAGTAGTTTGGGCTGGAAGAAGGC
>CAZZDF010000406.1:0-1989 GCA_964652915.1 uncultured Propionivibrio sp.
TGCGCCGCCAGCAGATTGCCTTCGACGCGCTCAGCGATAAAGCGCAACCCATCGGGGTCGGCAGTCTGCTGCTGGCGCTGCAAACGACCGGCAATCCACGCCGGCAGCTCGGCCAGATTCGGCGGAATCAGTTTGATCGCGGCACCAGCATCGGCCAACGCTTTTAACCAGGCGGCCTTTTCTTCGGTCCAGTCAAGGCCGGGAAGTGTCACCAACAAAACGGCATCTGGGGAAGCATTGGTGCAGTATTCCTGAATCGCCGCGCTGCCTTCACGCCCCGGCTTGCCGGTGGGAATACGCAGATCGATCAAGGTTCGCCCGCCGAACAGCGACATGTTGCCTGCCGCGTGATGCAATTCGACCCAGTTAAATCCGGCGATAGCGGTCAGCACCGTCCGCTCGTCGAAGCCACGCCGCCGGGCAGCCGCCCGAATGGCGTCCGCTGCTTCAATCACCAACAAGGGATCGTCGCCATAAACGACGTAGACCGGCTTCAACTCGCGTTCAAGGTGAGCCGCCAGTTGCTCGCCCTTTAGTTGCATCCTGGCTACTCCGTACCCGGCGCGGAAGGCTTGGTCATCGACAGGCGACGCATCAACTGCTGCACCAGATCGCTTTCCATGTCCCGCCAAAGCAAATCTTCTTCCTGCGTCTTGGCCAAGACGTCAGAGTCGGCATAGCTGATATCGCGATTGAGCTCGATAACCCCCGGCGCAATCAGGTCGCGCCCCTTGTCATCAACCACCCGATAGCCGTAGCGATAACGCAAACGCTTTTCACGCACCCGACCAGCGCCGGAGAGCGAGAGGATGATCGGCTCTTTCGCTTCAGCAGTCTGCAGGAAAGTCGCCTGCGCATCCTGGGCCGAATCGGCCAGACGGGTACCGGAGGCGCGAATCTGACGCTTGAGTCCGGCGCCGATTACCGAAACATCCGGCACGCCGACATAAATGCTCTCGTAAGGCAAGGAATACGAACCGCGCAACTGAAAGCCGCAAGCAGACAGCAACAGCGCCAGAACACCGACGATTAACCCGATTATTGTCCGCATGGCGCTTTTCCCGAACCTTAAACCACGATATTGACCAAGCGCCCCGGAACGACGATCAGCTTCTTCGGCGCCTTCCCTTCGAGGTGTTTTTGTGCCGCCTCACTGGCCAGCGCCGCCGCTTCGATCGCCGCCTTGTCGGCACCCGCCGGAACACGCAGGCTGCCGCGCAACTTGCCGTTGACCTGCAGCATCAACTCGATTTCATCCTGCACCAGTGCCGCTGCATCGACCTTGGGGAACAGCTGAACGCCAGCCGTCTGCCCCGGCTTCAGCTCGGCATACAAAGCCTCGCAGATGTGCGGCACGATCGGGTAGAGCATCAAGGTGACGGCTTCCAGCGCCTCCTGCCTGACAGCACGGGCCATCGCAGAATCGTCGCCAAGCTTGGCAAAGGCATTGAGCAGTTCCATCACGGCGGCAATCGCCGTATTAAATTGCTTGCGCCGGCCATAATCATCCGCCACCTTGCCGATCGCCTGGTGCAACTGGCGACGAAAAGCCTTCAACTCGGCGCTCAAATCGCCGCCGGCATATGAGTTCACCACGCCCGCCGAGACATGCTCGAAGACGATGCGCCACAAGCGCTTGAGGAAGCGATAACCGCCTTCGACGCCGGCATCCGACCACTCCAGGGACTGATCGGGCGGCGAAGCAAACATGATGAACAGTCGCGCCGTGTCGGCGCCGTACTGGTCGATCAAGGCCTGCGGGTCGACACCGTTGTTCTTGGACTTGGACATCTTTTCGGTACCGCCGATCACCACCGGCAGTCCGTCGGCACGCAAGGTAGCGCCGGTGGCACGACCGCGTTCGTCGTGAACCACATCGACGTCAGCGGGATTGATCCACTCCTTCTTGCCATTGTCGGCTTCACGATAGAAAGTCGGCGCAACGACCATGCCCTGCGTCAGCAGATTGGCAAACGGTTCGTCGAGCTT
>CAZZDF010000407.1:0-1988 GCA_964652915.1 uncultured Propionivibrio sp.
GCGGCTTTTACCTCGACATTCTCAAGGACCGTCTGTACACCACGGCGGTCAATTCAACAGCCCGCCGCTCGGCGCAAAGCGCGTTGTGGTACATCACGCAGACCTTCGTCAAGCTGATGGCGCCGATTCTTTCCTTCACCGCCGAAGAAGTCTGGCAGGTGTTTTCGGAAAACAAGAACTCGATCATGCTGCAAACCTGGCAGGCGTTGCCGACGCTGGCCAACGAAGCCGCGCTGCTCGACAAGTGGAGCAAGATCCGAGCTTACCGTGCCGAGGTCACCAAAGCGCTCGAAGAACTCCGCGCGGACGGCAAGATCGGTTCGTCGTTGCAAGCCGAAGTCGTCATTCACGCCGATGGCGAAAAATACGACATCCTCGCCTCGCTCGGCGACGATCTGCGCTTCGTGCTGATCTGCTCGAAGACCGGCCTCGTTCGCAGCGCGGAAGAAAAGCTTGAGTGCAACGCACTACCCCATGCCAAATGCGAACGCTGCTGGCACGTGCGCGAGGACATCGGCACGGATGCCAGCCATCCGGAGATCTGCGGTCGTTGCGTGAGCAACTTGCACGGCGAGGGCGAAACACGTGCCTGCGCGTAACATCAAACCCTGGTTGTGGCTGGCCGTTGCGTTCATAGCGCTCGACCAGATCAGCAAGTGGGTCGTTCTGGCCACCCTGCATCCGGGAGAGACGCGTTACGTCGCGCCGTTTTTCAACTGGGTGCTGACCTTCAACCCCGGGGCGGCCTTCAGCTTTCTGTCGGACGCTGGCGGCTGGCAACGCTGGTTCTTCACTGTGCTGGCGCTCGGCGTATCCGGCTGGATCGTCGCGCTGCTGCGCCGCCATAGCAGTGACTTCCAGCTTTCGCTGGCGCTAACGCTGGTGCTTTCCGGCGCGCTCGGCAACGTCGTCGACCGGCTGCGCTTCGGCGCCGTCGTCGACTTCGTGCAATGGCACCTCGCCGGGTTCTACTGGCCGGCATTCAATGTCGCCGACTCGGCCATCACGATTGGCGCCATCCTGCTGATCTGGGATCAATTCAGCGCCAAGCCGGCAAACGAGGGCGTTGGTGAGCCGGACCAATCGAGCTCCAAGTAGCGCGGCCATGCAAGAAACGGCCCGAACGGTCCGGCCAGACAGCTACCTCACGCTCCATTACCGCCTCACCGACGAGGCGGGAAACGAGTACGTCAGCACCTTCGAACTCTCGCCGGCGACGCTTCAATTGGGCTGGGGTCAGTTTGGTCAAGCCCTTGAAGATTGCCTCATCGGTCTCAAAGCTGGAGATCGCCGAACTTTCCATCTAGAGGCCGGCACATCCTTTGGCCGACACAACCCGCAGCTCGTCGAACGCATTTCGCGCAACACACTAACCCCGGAAATCGAACTTAAAGAAGGTACGCTGATCCAATTCAGCAACTCGCAGCAAAGCGCGGAACTTGCCGGCTTTCTGCGCGAACTGACCGCTACCACCGCCACCATCGACTTCAATCATCCACTAGCCGGCAAAGCGCTTTGCTTTGAAGTCGAAATCATCGGAATCCTGTAATCCCTCATGCAAATCATCCTCGCCACCCCCCGCGGCTTTTGTGCCGGCGTTGAACGCGCCATCGCCATCGTCGAACGCGCCATCGAAAAATTTGGCACCCCCATTTACGTCCGCCACGAAGTCGTGCATAACAAATTCGTCTGCGACAATCTGCGCGAAAAAGGCGCGGTCTTCATCGACGATCTCGCGGCGGTTCCCACCGGCAGCACCGTCATTTTCAGCGCCCACGGCGTCTCCAAGGCCGTACGCGAAGAAGCCATCGCCCGCGGCCTGAATATCTTTGACGCAACCTGCCCTTTGGTCACCAAAGTCCATCTTCAGGTCGCCAGAATGAGCAAGGCTGGGCGAGAAATCATCATGATCGGCCACAAAGGCCACCCCGAGGTCGAAGGCACCATGGGGCAATGTCCGGAAAACATGCACCTGGTCGAAAACGTCG
>CAZZDF010000408.1:0-1985 GCA_964652915.1 uncultured Propionivibrio sp.
TTGCCAACGATCTTTTCGAGTGGACCAGTCGTGTTCATCCGGACGACTGGCCGCGTCTGATGTCGGCTTTGCAAGCGCATATCGACGGCAAGACCTCGTCGCTCGAAACCGAATTTCGCATGTCGTGCAAGGATGGTAGCTGGCTGTGGATGCTCGGGCGCGGGATGGTGGTCAGCCGCGATGCCGAGGGCAAAGCCTTGCGCATGGTAGGAACCAATGCCGATATCAGCGAGCGCAAGGCTTCTGCCGACAAGATCGAGCGCCTGGCTTTTTACGATCCGCTGACTTCGCTGCCGAATCGGCGCTTGATGCTTGACCGGCTTGAGCAGGCGGTCGCCAGTACGGCGCGGCATGGGCGTCAGGGCGCCCTGATGCTGCTCGACATGGATAACTTCAAGACGCTCAACGACACACTGGGACACGATGTGGGCGACCAGTTCCTTGTCGAAGTGGCGCGTCGTCTGCAGGCCTCGGTTCGCGAATGCGATACCGTTGCGCGCCTGGGGGGCGATGAGTTTGTGGTGATTCTTGAGGGCTTGAACCCCGAAGAAGGGCGTAATGACAAGGATAAGCTGGCAGCGGTGCAGGCCGAGAGCGTCGCCAGAAAGATTCTCGATGCCATGAGCCAGACCTATCAGCTCAGCTTGACGGCCGGAGAAGGTTTGAGCAGTTCGCGTAGTTATCACTGTACGTCGAGTATCGGAATAACCTTGTTTGACGGCAGCGATGTTTCGGTTGATGAACTGATGAAGCGCGCAGATACGGCCATGTATCAGGCCAAGGCGGCCGGGCGTAATGCACTGCGCTTTTTCGATCCGGAAATGCAGGCCGAGGTTACTGCGCGAGCGGCTCTCGATAACGATTTGCGCGAAGCGTTGCGTGATAACCAGTTTTGTCTGCATTATCAGCCGCAGGTTGATCAGTCCGGGCACTGGGTGGGTGCCGAGGCGCTGGTGCGCTGGCAACATCCTCTTCGTGGCATTGTGTACCCCGCTGAATTCGTTCAGCAGGCCGAGCTTACCGGCTTGATCCTGCCGCTCGGCGATTGGGTCATTGGCGCCGCTTGCAGTCAATTGGCCGAATGGGCCGCAATCCCCCAACTTTCTGAATTCACGGTCGCCGTCAATGTCAGTGCCAGGCAGTTCCGTCAGCCTGAGTTCGTCAGCCAGGTTCTGGCGATTGTCGAACGCAGCGGCGCCAATCCGAAGCGGCTGAAGCTGGAGCTGACCGAAAGCCTGTTGCTGGAGAACTACGAGGACATCATTGCCAAGATGGATGCGCTCAAAGCCTTTGGGATAGGCTTTTCACTCGATGATTTCGGCACGGGTTATTCCTCATTGGCCTACCTCAAGCGTCTGCCGCTTGATCAGTTGAAGATTGACCAGTCCTTTGTTCGCGACGTCCTGATTGACCAGAACGACGCCTCGATCGCCTGCACCATCGTTGCCTTGGCCAACAGCATGGGCATGAGCGTGATCGCCGAAGGCGTGGAAACCGAAGCGCAGCGGCGCTTCCTTGCCGCCAACGGTTGTTTGACCTATCAGGGTTACCTCTTTGGCCGGCCAATGCCGGTAGCGGATTTTTGCAAAGCCGCGGTGGAACGAAGCGCGTTGCAAGCCAGATAAGCGGGCGTAAGGCTTTCCCGCCTGTCTGTGGTTTGTTCTCATCTTCCTTGCCTTACAAGGCTCAGAGTGCAATGACCAGATCCGAGCGCGCCTTGCTGCTGCAGGCAAGCACAAAGCCGGCGTTCATTTCGGTCTCGGTCAGGGTGGCGACACTTGTCGACTCGGTTTCTCCGGACGTGACCTGGCACTTACAGGCGCCGCAAATTCCGCTACGGCAGGCGCCGATGATCGGCAAACCTGCGCTTTCAAGCGCTTCGAGCAGGGTTTGCTGACTGTCGATGGTGGTTTGTTTGCCGAAGTTGGGAGCGTTGAGTGCATAGTGCTTTGGGTTTGCGTCGGGATCGTTGGCCGCCACGGCAT
>CAZZDF010000409.1:0-1983 GCA_964652915.1 uncultured Propionivibrio sp.
TCCTCTTTTTCGGCACGATTGCCGAAAACATCGCCTACGGCAAGCCCGACGCCACCCGCGAGGAAATCATCGCCGCCGCGCGTGCAGCGCATGCGCATGAATTCATTTTGCGTCTGGCGCACGGCTACGACTCTCTGGTCGGCGAACGCGGACAGGCGCTCTCCGGCGGCGAACGCCAGCGCATTTCGATTGCCCGCGCCCTGCTCATCGACCCGAAGATCCTGATCCTTGACGAAGCCACCTCGTCGGTCGACACCACTACGGAAAAGGAAATCCAGAAAGCGCTCGACAACCTGGTGCGCGGCCGCACCACCATCGCCATTGCCCACCGCCTGTCCACTCTGCGCGAAACCAACCGGCTGGTCGTTCTCGATCGCGGCAGTGTTGTCGAGGTCGGCAACCATGACGACCTGATGGCGCTGGAAGGCCACTACTACCGCCTCTATCAGGCGCAAGCCCGTAACGTCGATACGGAAGACGAGCTACGGCAGATGGAAAACGAAAGCAAGTCCGCAGGAGACCGCGAATGATCAGCAAACCGGACTATCAACTGCAACGCGACGCCTTCGGTCGCCTGCAACTGACCGACCGAGAAGGCGTTACGCACGACGGCGTGGTGCCGGTACGCGCTTTTCCGATCACCTCCCCGGATCAGGGTATGGCGCTGGTCGACCCACACGGGCACGAGCTCGCCTGGATCAACTCCTTGAGCGAACTGCCGGAAGAGCTACGCGCGCTGGTCGAAAGTGAACTTGCCAGCCGCGAATTCATGCCGCTCATCAGCCGCATCGTCGACGTTTCCAGCTTTGCCACCCCGAGCACCTGGAAGGTGGTGACCAACCACGGCGACACGGAACTGGTTCTGAAAGGCGAAGAAGACATTCGCCGCCTCGCCTCCCCTGGCCTGCTCATCGCCGACACCAACGGCATTCATTACCTGATCCGCGACCGCTATGCGCTCGACGCGCAGAGCCGGAAGATTCTCGACCGCTTCCTTTAACCATCACGCCGAATTATTTCTGTCCAACGTAAGCCGAATGTGACAAACCGCGTTAATCGAACGACAATTATGAACTTCGTCACTCAAGCCTTCTCCTTCAGCCAATATTGAGCCAATGAATACGAAAGACATCAAGTTTCTCGAAGTCCGCTATCTGCGCGGTCCGAACATCTGGACCTATCGTCCGGTCATCGAAGCCATCGTCGATATTGGCGAGCTGGAAGACTTTCCTTCCAACACCATCCCCGGTTTTGTCGAGCGGCTCAAGGGCTTCCTGCCCTCGCTGATCGAGCATCGCTGCAGCTACGGCGAACGCGGCGGATTCCTGCGCCGGCTCGACGAAGGAACCTGGCCGGCGCACATCCTCGAACACGTTTCCCTCGAACTGCAAAACCTCGCCGGCATGCCTGGCGGCTTTGGCAAGGCGCGCGAAACCGGCGTGCGCGGTGTCTATAAAGTCGCCATCCGGGCCTGGCACGAAGAGGTCACCCGTGCCTGTCTCGATGCCGGCCGCGAACTGGTGCTTGCGGCGATTCACGACACGCCCTTCGATGTGGCCGACAATGTTGAACGCCTGCGCGACATGGCCGAACGCAAGTTGCTCGGCCCGAGCACCGGCTGCATCGTCGATGCGGCCACCTCAAAAGAACGGCGCATCCCGGCCATCCGCCTGCTGTCGACCGGCAACCTTGTACAACTGGGCTACGGCGCGCGTAGCCGCCGCATCTGGACCGCCGAAACCGACCGCACCAGCGCGATTGCTGAGACCATCTCCCGCGACAAGGATCTGACCAAAACCCTGCTGGCCTCCTGCGGCGTCCCGGTCCCCGAAGGACGCCTGGTCAATAGCCCGGCTGATGCCTGGGAAGCCGCAGAAGACATCGGCGTGCCGGTTGTCGTCAAACCCTACGATGGCAACCACGCACGTGGCGTGTTCACCAACCTCACCCGTCGCGAAGAAGTCGAAGCCGCCTATACGGCAG
>CAZZDF010000410.1:0-1980 GCA_964652915.1 uncultured Propionivibrio sp.
CGTATGCCGCAACGAGCCGGCTTTCCCGCTTGCCGATCTGAAAGGCGAAGTCGAGGAGGAACTCGAGATCCTTTGCAGTCTCCACTTTGCTCAGGACGAACTCGATTACCTTTCGGGCCTGCGCTTCATCAAGAGCGATTTTGTGGACTTCCTGTCGGTATTCCGTTTCCAGCGTCGTTTTATCGAGGTCCGGGCAGAAGGCGAACGTTTGTCGATTATCGTCAAAGGCCCGTTGGTGCATGTCATGGGCTTCGAGATATTCGTCCTGTACATTGTCAATGAACTGTATTTTCGCCGCTTGCGGCAGGAAGGCGTGCTGGATGTGGCGCGCGAGCGTTTGTTGAGCAAGGTGGCGCAGCTCAAATCGGCGCTGGGCGGGCTCGGCGACGACTGCGATTTTCCGTTCGTGTTTTTCGATTTCGGCTTGCGTCGCCGCTTTTCCAGCCTCTGGCAAGACGAAGTGGTGGCAACATTTGCGCGTGAGGTGCCGCAGCACTTTCGTGGAACCTCCAATGTGTATTTGGCCAAGCGACTCGGGCTGACCCCGATCGGGACTATGGCCCATGAGTATCTGCAGGCGTATCAGGCGTTCGGTTTCCGTTTGCGTGATTTTCAGAAGGCTGCTCTGGAAGGATGGGTGCAGGAATATCGCGGCGATCTCGGGACGGCACTGACCGATGTGGTCGGCATGGATGCCTTTTTGCGCGACTTCGATTTGTACTTTGCCAAGCTTTTCGATGGTTTGCGCCATGATTCCGGTGATCCGGTGGCCTGGGGTGAGAAGGCGATCACTCACTACCACGCCTTGCGCATCGATCCGGCCAGCAAGCGACTGGTGTTTTCCGACGGTCTGAATATTCCCCGTGCCATTGAGCTGTACCGTCATTTCCGCGGCCGGATCGGGACCAGCTTCGGGATTGGCACCGATCTTTCCAACGACACGCCACACAGGGCCTTGAATATCGTCATGAAGCTGGTTGCCTGCAATGGTCAGCCGGTGGCCAAATTGTCCGATGCACCGGGCAAGACCTTGTGCGAAGACGCGACCTTTCTGGCGTACTTGCGGCAGGTGTTCAACCATCCAGAGCCGTCGGGAGGAAAATCATGAGCGACAAATCTTTCTCCATCACCCTGGCGCAGATCAATCCGACGGTCGGGGATATTGACGGCAATATTGCGTTGATGCGGCAGGCCGCGGCTTCTGCCATGGCCTCGGGCGCGGCGCTGCTGGTTTTCCCTGAGTTGTCGCTGACCGGCTACTACCCGGCCGACATGCTCGATGAACCGGATTTTCTGGCGCAGATCGAACGTGGCATCGAAAGGCTGAAGGATTGTACTCGTGCCACACCCGGTCTGCATTGGGTTGTCGGGGCGCCCGTACGTCGTGACGGGCCAGGCAAGCCGTTGCAGAACTGCCTGCTGGTGCTGGCCGATGGCGAGCTGCGCTTGCGCTACGCCAAGCAATTGCTGCCGACCTATAACATCTTTGACGAACGTCGCCATTTCGAGCCCGGGCCGGATGTCGCCAAAGTACTGCGCATCGCCGGGATGCAGGTCGGTTTCATGATTTGCGAGGATGGCTGGAACGACGAAGGAAAGGAGTATTCGATCAATCCGTTCGAGCGATTGGCCGACGCAGCACCGGATCTCGTCGTGTCGATCAACGCCAGTCCCTCAAGCGTAGGCAAGCGCGAGTTGCGCCATGAGCTGTTTTCGGCAGCCAGCCGTCGGCATGGCTTGCCGCTCATCTATGTGAACCAGATCGGTGGGCATGACCAGATTGTCTTCGATGGCGCGTCATTTGCCGTAGAGCCGGAACGTGGCGTGGTGTTCGAAGCGGCGCGCTTTGTCGAAGACATTCGTACCCTGGTGTTTGCCGATGGCCGGTTTTACCCGCTCGAAGGCGAAGGTTTCTTGCCGGTAAATGCCGCCGGTCTGCCGCTCATGGAGTTTTACCGGCGCCAGATCGTGCTCGGTTTG
>CAZZDF010000411.1:0-1976 GCA_964652915.1 uncultured Propionivibrio sp.
TCTGCAAGCCGAAGCCCAGTCCCACCGCCAACGCGCCGCTGAATACCGAAAGCGCGGTCACATCGATGCCAATCAGCGTGAGGCTGGTCAGCAAAGCCACGGTCAGCAACAAAGCCTTGGCAACTCGCACCAACACACCGCGGACATTGGCGTCCATATTCTCGGCGGCCGACAAACGACGTTCAATCAGGCTGGCGATCCACAGCGCCAACAACAAGGTGAGGCAAACCATCACACTGCCATGAATCAGCATCCACAAATCGATCTTCTGTTTGCTGATCGTAAAGTCGACCTGCTGAAGCTGCTCAATCACCGGATCGGCCAGATCCGTGACATCGAGGATCATCCATCCCCAGATGGCCGCCGTGAACCACCGCTCCGAACGTTTAAGAAAACCGCCCTGAGAAAAAACGCTACGCAGGATGTACACCAGAATTCTGGCAAATGCCCAGGAGACGAGCAGAGGCCCGGCAAGAAAAAGCACACTCAGATGCTCCACACCGGCTTGCAAAAGAATGCGGCGCAAAATCACGACCAGTGCCCAGGCAATCAACGGGAAGGCAATACGCTTAAGACTGCCGGCTCCAAACGCCTGTAAGGCGGTTTGATCCGCCGGCTTCGGCCCCCTGTCGCGTGCGCGAAGGCGGTAAGCAAGCCACCATGAGGCCGCCAGAATCAAGACCAACGCGAGCAAAATCCAATAGAACTCGGGATGTTCCGTGTCTGTCCAGAAGCGTTGCAGCAGGGCGAATATCTGCTTTTCGCTCATTTCCTCTCCATCACCGCCGCAAAGAAGCCATCCGTCCCGTGACGATGCGGCAGCAAGCGCAACCTTTCACCACCAGCAACCGAAATCCCCTGCTTGCCCAACACCTCCTCGGCCGACAAGGCAACAAAATCGGGATTCGCCGCGAGAAAGTCTGACACCACCGCATCATTTTCCGCTGCCAGCAGACTGCACGTGGCATAGACCAGGCGTCCGCCTGATTTAACCAGCGTCGAAGCGGCTTTCAGGATAGCCGCCTGCTTGGCCGTCAGTTCGGCGATGCTTTCCGGCGTTTGCCGCCATTTGAGGTCGGGATTACGGCGCAAGGTACCGAGCCCGGAACACGGCGCATCGACCAGCACACGATCGAGCTTGCCGGCCAGCCGCTTGATCTTGATGTCGTTTTCCGAATCGATACGCACTGGATGCACGTTCGACAGACCCGAACGCGCCAGCCGCGGCTTGATCTTGGCCAGCCGCTTCTCCGACACATCGAAGGCGTAGAGCCGCCCTTGCGAGCGCATCAAGGCGCCGAGCAACAAGGTCTTGCCGCCGGCTCCGGCGCAAAAATCGGCGACCATCTCGCCGCGCTTAGGCTGCAGCAGGAAGCCCAGCAACTGGCTGCCCTCGTCCTGCACCTCGAAGCTGCCATCGAGAAACAAGGGGTGTTTGGCCAATGCCGGCTTGCCGGCCAGGCGGATGCCCAGCGGCGAATAACGCCCCGCGTCGGCAACCAGGCCGTCCGTCTTCAAACACGCCAGTACTGCCTCGCGCTCGGCCTTCAGCGGATTAGCCCGTAAATCAAGCGGCGCCGGCTGGTTAAGCGCCTGCGCCAGCCTCTCCAGCTCGGCGCTCTCGAATTCCGCTGCCAGAATTTCATACAACCAGTCCGGCAGATCGAGACGCACGGCCGGCGGCAAGTCCTCCAGCTTGAGCGCCTTGGCTTCGGACAGCCATTTGCCTTCCGATTCGCGCAAAACGACATCCAGTTCCTTGCGATTCAGCCCCATCACACAAGCCAGCGCGACCAGCAGCAAACGCCGTGAAGTCACGTCGTCAAAGCATCTGGCCGAGAGCGAGCGCTTGCGTCGCAACACCGCATAAACGGTTTCGGCGACAAAACCCCGATCGGCGTGACCCAATTCGCGGTGCTGGCGAAAATAGCGCGACACCACCGAATCGGCAGGAAAGGAAGAACTGAGCAATTCGG
>CAZZDF010000412.1:0-1975 GCA_964652915.1 uncultured Propionivibrio sp.
ATATGACAATGAAATCGTTCACCGCTTTTGCTACTTAATCAGCGTTTCCTTAAACTCATTCCGTTACACACAACTCGAATTGCATAAACGGAAGCTGTGATTACCCACACTAGATTTTCCAACTTCCCGACCAAACCGGTATACCTCTTGCTTGCAAAGCCTCATTTTTGCGAGGAAATGGTGATGACGACGTGGGCGATGGAAGAATTTGCCGGTGCGAAGCTCGGCGACGTTCGTTTGAACGAGCGATTGATCAAATTGGCGGCACGTTTTGCCGACAAACCGACGGCCAGCATTCCCGGCGCATGCCCGGACTGGGGCGAAACTCAGGCGGTTTATCGATTTTTCGACCAAGCCAGCGACAACAAGCGCTCGCTCGGCTGGCAGGATATTCTCGATCCCCACATTACCCAGACGGAAGCCAGGATGCGTCAGCACCCGGTCGTCCTTTGTCTGCAAGACAGCACCGAACTGGACTTCAATGGGCAAGGTGTTGATGGACTTGGCCCACTTTCCTACGAAATGCAGCGCGGCATGTACCTGCATCCGACCTATGTCGTCACGCCGGAACGAGAACCGCTGGGTGTTGCTGACGCGTGGATGTGGGCACGAGAGCCCAAAGCCTGTGACGGCAAGCGCCCAGGAATCCGCGAAAGCCTGCGCTGGACAGAGGGGTACGAACGTATTGCCGAGATGGCGGCGACCATGCCGGACACTCGCCTCGTTTACGTAGCCGACCGTGAGGCCGATATCGTCGAACTGATGCAGCGCGCTCATGCGTTGGGAAACCCAGCCGACTGGTTGATCCGATCGCAACACAATCGCAGCCTTCCCGACGGCGGAAAGCTGTGGGCAACGGTGCTTGCCAGTACGCCGTTGGGCGAAATTGAATTCATGATGCCCTCGCGTCACGGGCAAGCAGCGCGAATGGTGCGCCAGCAGATCTTTGCTCGCCCCGTCAGCTTGGCTAACGGCCAGGACGGTCGCATGCCGGTAACGCGCTTGATCGCCAAAGAGACAGACGCGCCCGCGGGAGTCAAACCCGTTGAGTGGCGGTTGCTGACCAACCGAGCTGCGCAGACCTTGACGATCTGGTTGAGCTGATCGAGTGGTATCGCTGCCGCTGGGAGATTGAGACCTTCTTCAACGTGCTCAAGAACGGTTGTCGCGTCGAAGCCTTGCAACTCGGTAGCGTTGGCAAGATTGAACTGGCCTTGGCGGTCTACATGGTGGTGTCGTGGCGACTGGCGCGGTTGGTCCGTCTGGGTCGAACACATCCTGACCTCGCGGCGACAACCCTTTTCACTGACGAGGAGTGGAAAGGCGCCTACATCCTGGCCAAGAAACCCGTCCCGAAAAAAACGCCCACGCTGCGCGAGGTTATTCGCCAAATTGCCATGCTCGGCGGCTTCCTCGCTCGAAAATGCGATGGCGAGCCCGGCATCAAGATGCTTTGGCTTGGCTTTGCGCGCATCAGGGATTTTGTCGACGGGGTCGAGCATATGCGATCAGTAAATGCTAAATGAGTTGTGTGTAATGGAATGGTTCCTATGTTGTGAGCCTTTTCTTTACCGGCAGGATTAAGAACGGTATTGGGGGCCACAATTTTCGGCCATGAGAAAGCCCGCCAATTAGCAAGCCTCCTCACAGCCTCCCCAACCCCCTACGCCAACCCGTGCTTCACCTTGCTTTCCTGCTCCTGCGCCCGGAATTGCCCGAAGCGCGGCAGGAACTTGTCCCAGTCGATGATGTGGCTGTCGATCTCGGGGCCGTCGACGCAGGCGTGTTTGCGCACCATCTTGCCGTCGATGGTGACCGGCACCATGCAGGCGCCGCACATGCCGGTGGCGTCGACCATGATCGAGTTCAGGCTGGCAACGGTCTTCACGCCGTAGGGCTGGGTCAGTTCGCTCACCGCGCGCATCATCAGTGGCGGGCCAATGGTGACGACTTCGGCGATCTTGCGGCCTTTGCC
>CAZZDF010000413.1:0-1973 GCA_964652915.1 uncultured Propionivibrio sp.
GGCATCCCGATCCGGCATGGGCTAAGCAGAATTCGTTCAATCGCGATGATTTTCCGCTGCTGTTTGTCGGGGTCGAGCATCGCGCCTGGGTCGCCGCCGTGGAAAAGTGTATTTCCAGCGGACAAGGTGACGCCCCTTCGTTTGATGCGCAGAGCTCCCGTCTTGGTCATTGGCTGAAAACAGTCGGCCAGCTCCATTATGGCGAGCGTCCTGCTTTTCTGGCGATCAAGTCCTTGCATGAACAGATTCAGGTCTTGGCACTCGAATTGCTCGATCAACAAAACCAAGGTGCAGATCTTCTCGCGCAAGAGAGCTTGTCGAGACTGAAAGCACTGATGGATGAGTTGCTCAAACAGGTCAAAATGTTGGTCGATTGAATGCAAAACATGCGTGGAAAACACGACGAGAACCGATACTTGTAGTAATCTGTTCGGGTAGGATGATGTCTGTTGATGTATGCAATGCGTTCCAGCGAAGTCTTTTCCGGTAATTGTTTTTTTGAACGGATGATCAAATGAAATCCATTAGTCAACGCCTTAACATTGTCTTTGTCAGTGTCGTTACCGTGGTGCTTATTACGTCCGGGGCGATCAACTATTTTTCGGCTAAGAGTGAGCTCGATGTCCGATTGAAAGAGCAGTCGGCCGCGTTGAGTACGCGCTTGAAATTGAGTGTTCCGACCTTGCTCTGGAACTTCGATGAAAAGCAGATCGACAAGACCATTGAAGCCGAAATGATGGAGCAGGACATTGTCGGCATTCTGGTCAAGAACAAGGACGGTGTGGTTGCCGGGCGAGTTCGTGATGCCGAAGGCAAGGCCCAGCCGGCAGCTAAGGACGCCAAACTGGCGGGCGCAGCGCAAACCGTTTCGCTGGAATACCTGGATGGAGATTCCGTCAAACCAGTTGGTGAACTCGAATTTGCCGTTTCGACCGCGCGTGGTGATGCGGCGTTACGCAGTCTGATTATTAATTTGGCCATTCAGATCGTCGTGATGAATGTGATTCTGATTCTTACTTTGACGACGAGTATGCAACGGATGGTTTTCAAGCCGCTGGCGCGTATCAGCACGGCGCTGCAGGAAATTGCCAGCGGTGAAGCAGATCTGACCAAGCGTCTGGACGTTGGCGAGCGCAACGAGCTGGGTGAAGTGGCGTACTGGTTCAACACCTTCGTCGGGCAACTGCAAAAGATCGTCAAGCACGTCGTCGAAAGTACGCAAGGGTTGGCGCAGGCCGAAGAAGTTATGTCACGCGGGATAGAGGAATCCGTACAGCGGGCCAACGAGCAAAGCGAGATCGTTACGTCGATGGCTGCGGCTATGGAAGAAATGACCGTCGGGATCTCGCACGTGGCTGATCAGAGCTCCGAAGTGCGCAGCACCTCCGAGCAGAGCGGCGTTTTGGCCCGTAGCGGCAGTTCGGCGGTGACCGAACTGATTGGCGAGATGCGCGGCATTTCCGACTCCGTCAATCGTTCCTCGGAAACCATCGAAGCGCTGGGCAAGGAATCGGAGAAGATCAGCACCGTGGCCAACGTCATCAAGGACATCGCGGATCAGACCAACCTGCTGGCGCTCAATGCGGCGATTGAAGCGGCGCGTGCGGGCGAGCAGGGCCGTGGTTTTGCGGTGGTGGCCGACGAAGTACGCAAGCTGGCCGAACGGACGACCAAGTCCACCGTTGAGATCAGCGGCATCATCGGGGTGGTGCAAAGTGGCATTCATGAAGCCGTTAGCCGCATGCACAGTGGCGTTTCGGCGGTGGCCAACGGGAGTGCCCGGGCCGACGAGGCAGGGCGTGCGATTGACGAACTGAATCATTCGTCGGGCAAGGTGATTGGCTCGGTCAACGATATCTCGCTGGCCATTTCCGAACAGAGCACGGCCAGCACCGAGATTGCCCAACGTGTCGAGGCTATTGCCCAGTTGGCAGAAGAGTCGAATGTGGCGATGAGCCGCACCGCCGAATCGG
>CAZZDF010000414.1:0-1971 GCA_964652915.1 uncultured Propionivibrio sp.
TACCGCAGCCGCACGATCCGTTTACCAGCCTGGTGCCGCCGGAGGGCGTGAAGCTCACGCCGCAGCATTTTGCCTACTTGAAGATTTCCGAAGGCTGCAATCACAGTTGCACCTTCTGCATCATCCCGTCGCTGCGCGGGCCGTTGGTTAGCCGGCCGATTGGCGACGTGTTGCAGGAGGCGAAGTATCTGGCCGAGGCCGGTGTGCGCGAGTTGCTGGTTATCTCGCAGGATACGAGCGCTTATGGCGTCGATGTGAAGTACCGCACCGGCTTCTACGGCGGCCGCCCGATCAAGACGCGCCTGAAGGAATTGTGCGAAGCGCTGGCCGAATTCGGCATCTGGGTGCGCCTGCACTACGTTTACCCGTATCCGAGCGTCGATGAGCTGATTCCGCTGATGGCCGAAGGCAAGATCCTGCCTTACCTCGACGTGCCCTTCCAGCACGCCAATCCGCGCATTCTCAAGGCGATGAAGCGCCCGGCCAGCGCCGAGAACAACCTAGAGCGCATCCGCGCGTGGCGGGCGATCTGCCCTGATATCACCATTCGCAGCACCTTCATTACCGGCTTTCCGGGCGAGACCGAGGCCGAGTTCGAGGAGTTGCTCGAATTCCTGGAAGAGGCGCGCATCGACCGCGTTGGTTGCTTCCCTTACTCGCCGGTCGACGGCGCAGCGGCCAATGAATTGCCGGGTGCGGTGCCGGAGGAGGTGCGCGAGGAGCGGCGCCGCCGCCTGATGGAAGTGCAGGAGGATATTTCCGCCGAGTTGCTGGCCGCCAAGATCGGTCGCGAAATCACGGTGCTGGTCGATGCGGTCGACGAGGAAGGCACGATTGCCCGTTCTTCCGCCGATGCGCCGGAAATCGACGGGCTGGTGTTCATCAACGATTTCTACGATACCGAGCCCGGCGAGTTCATCACCGTGCGCGTCGTCGATGCCGACGAGCATGATCTATATGCGGAAGTTATTGAGAGCTAAGACGTGTCCGAACTGACTTTGTTGGAGCAACTGACCGCCATCGTTGGCGCCGATCATGTGTTGACGGGCGAGGCCGACATGGCGCCGCATCTGGCCGACTGGCGCGGTCGATACCGTGGCGCGGCGCGTTGCGTAGTGCGTCCGGCCAGTACCGGCGAGGTTTCTGCGGTTGTTCGTGTTTGCGCGCAGGCGGGCGTGGCGATGGTGCCGCAGGGCGGTAACACCAGCCTGTGCGGCGCGAGCATCCCCGATGACGGCGGCGCGGCGGTGCTGATCAACCTTTCGCGCATGAACAAAATCCGCGCCATCGATCCGGATAACAACACGATCACCGTCGACGCCGGCTGCGTGCTGCAGGCAGTGCAGGAGGCTGCTTTTGAGGCCGGGCGACTGTTCCCGCTTTCTCTGGCGGCCGAAGGCAGTTGCCAGATCGGTGGCAATCTGTCGACCAATGCCGGCGGCGTGCAGGTTTTGCGTTACGGCAATACGCGCGAACTCACCCTTGGGCTGGAGGTGGTGCTGGCCAGCGGCGAGGTGTGGGACGGTCTGCGCGGTCTGCGCAAGGACAACACCGGCTACGACCTCAAGCATCTCTTCGTCGGCGCCGAAGGCACGCTGGGGATCATCACCGGTGCGGTGCTCAAGCTTTTTCCGTTGCCACGGGCAACGGCGACCGCCTGGCTGGCGATCGATTCGCCGCAGCGTGCCGTGCAACTGCTTGGCGAGCTGCAGGCGGCATTTGGTGCCGGTTTGACGGCCTGCGAACTGGTTTCCGACGTGGCTTTGGGGTTGGTGCTGAAGCACATTCCCGGCGCGCAGGCGCCTTTGTCGGCGAGCCCGTGGTATCTGCTCGTCGAGCTGTCCGGTTCTGGCGAGGAAGCGGCCTTGCAGGAAGCGCTGGAGCATTTTCTGGAGCCGGCATTCGAGCGCGAAGCGATCAGCGACGCGGTGCTGGCGCAGAGCGGCGAGCAGGCCAGACGCCTGTGGGCCT
>CAZZDF010000415.1:0-1945 GCA_964652915.1 uncultured Propionivibrio sp.
CCAGCACCATCTCGCGGACGATCATCACCCACGGCAGCACCCAGATGATGGTGCTTTCGATGCTGCTCTTCGGCGGCGCAACGCTCTACTACTTTGCGCTGGCGCTGACCATCGGCATCTGTTTTGGCATCTACTCCTCGGTTCTGGTGGCCAGCCCGCTGGTCATGTGGCTCGGTGTCTCGCGCGAAAACTTCATCAAACCCGCCAAGAAGATCGAAGGCGCCAACGAAGACGGCGCAGTGGTCTAATTCACAGGCGAGTCAGGCAACACTGCACAAGGGCGCCACTCGGCGCCCTTGTTGTATGCAAACCGGAAACTGCAGCGCACCAGCATCCATTCGCTCAGATTGCCGTTGCCGCCCGTTTTTCTTTCAACCCTTCGCGCCTTTGCGGTTCGATCCTTCCTTCAACCGTCCTTACGGCAATGTCTTCAGGAAAGCTCGCCAGATAGCGATTTTTGATCCGCTCGTAGCTTCCATTCTTGCGAATTTGCTCAAAGGCCCGTTGAAACTCGGCGACCGTGGAATCGAGCGTACCCAAACTGAAAGCAAAGAAGTACTTTTCCCTCTCGGAAACCGGCAGCGGAATAGTCGCTTCAAAATCGTTGATCGACAGCCCGGCCTTCCGGACCTCGTAATTCATGGCCGTATCCGTCGACACAATCATATCGACACGACCAAGAATCAGCTTCGATAAGTTCTGGTGATCCTTGCCGTGGATCAATTCAACGTTTTTGCCGATAACAAAGCCCAACTCAAGCAAACCGCGCGTTGAAGCATCGTTCTCGGTATTTGCACCAACCTTGTACCTGCGCGCGTCATCGATCGAATCAACCTTGATGTCGTGGCGCTTCTTCAACTTGTAAAGAAAGATTTTCCGTTCGTGAATGGACTCCACCCAACGAAACTTGTTTTCCCGCTCAGGAGTTCTGGCCATGGAAAAGACCAGCACATTCGGCTCATTCAAGGCCAAACGATACGCCCGGTTCCACGGCATGAATTCAATCTTCCGCGGTTTCCCCAATACCTCCTGGACAGCCTGCGCCAGTTCAACTGACATGCCAGCCGGCTTTCCGTCAATTTCATAATTGAACGGAGGCCAATCCTCGGTGATATAGCGCACCTCGTCGGCCTCTGCCGGAGAAACCATCGGCAGAAAGCCCAAACAGAACAGGACAGAAGCATTTTTGAGGAACTGACGCATGTTACCCCTTCGAGCAAACAAGCCTTGCGATTGATTCTTCAGCCGCCCACCCAACAAACAACACCATCAAAAAGCGAAGGAGGGCATCAGCCCCCCTTGGTACTTCTTATACAAGCCCGGTTAGCCGGCGAAATTCTTCTCGGCAAATTCCCAATTCACGAGGTTGTTCAAGAAGGTTTCGACAAACTTCGGACGCAGGTTACGATAGTCGATGTAGTAGGCGTGCTCCCAAACGTCGACGCACAGCAGCGCCTTGTCGCCGGTGGTCAGCGGCGTGCCGGCAGCGCCCATGTTGACGATATCCACCGACCCGTCGGCCTTTTTCACCAGCCAGGTCCAGCCGGAACCAAAGTTGCCCACCGCCGAGGCCTGAAAAGCTTTCTTGAACTCCTCAAGCGAACCCCACTTGGCGTTGATTGCCGCCCCCAGCGCACCGCCCGGAACGCCGCCGCCATTGGGCTTCAGGCAATTCCAGAAAAAGGTATGGTTCCATACCTGCGCCGAGTTGTTGTAAATACCGCCCGCCGGCGCCTTTTTGACGATGGCTTCAAGATCAAGGCTTTCGTACTCGGTACCCTTGATCAGGTTATTCAGGTTGGTTACGTAAGCCTGATGGTGCTTGGCATAGTGGTATTCGAAGGTTTCCTTCGACATATGCGGGGCCAATGCGTCCATGGCAAAAGGCAACTGGGGCAATTGATGTTCCATGTTTTCTCCTTGAGTAGCTTTGCAGGTTGTTGTT
>CAZZDF010000416.1:0-1935 GCA_964652915.1 uncultured Propionivibrio sp.
GATCCTGCGCCTTTTTCATGTTTTCCTGCATTTGCTGAGCCTGCTTCATCAGGCCAGCCAGTCCGCCTTTCATCATTACGCTTTCCTCAATTTAAAAAATCAAACAGGTTTAATGGACGATTCAACCAGCGTGGCGTCAAACAGGTCGATGACATCACGCACAAATTCGTCTTGCTCAACGGCGGCTACAGCGCGATCTTGCCGCTCGGCCTTCTGGCGTTGCGCAGCTGCTGCCGGTGTATCGCCGGATACCTCTTCAAGCTCAATCAGCAACTGCAGCGGGCGACCGTAGTAGTCCGAAAGCGCTTGCTGCAACTTGTCCTGTGCAGGCTTCATCTGCAAATGCCGGTGCGTTGGCGAAAGTCCCAGCACGATTTGTCGGTCGTCCACACGCAGCAGCAGGCAATGTTGCCCAAGTTCCCGTGCCATGCCACTGAGTTTAAGCACGGCAAGAATGTCATGCCAGTTACCACCATCTACGGATGTTTCAACGGGTTCTTTGCTGGCCGCCACGACTGGCGGTTCTTCGGACGCTGCCGCGATGGGTTCTGGTTCAGGACTACGCACCAGAGGCGCTGTGTGTGTCTCGCTTGCTAGCACAGAGGCGGGCGGAGCCGCCGGACGAGAAACGATAGCAGGTTTCTGCGTAGCGACTTTACCCGCCGGCAACTCCCCCGGCACAGCGGGGCGGAAAACGTGCAAGCGCAAGAGCGTCATCACGAAACCGGCCTGCTCATCGGGAGCCAGTGGCAACTCCTTGCGCCCCTGAACAGCAATCTGGTAACCCAGCTGCACAAACTCCGGGTCAAGCCGTTCGGCCAAATCAAGAATCCTCGCCCGTTCGGGCAAATCATCGGCAATTGCCTGCGGCGCCAGTTGCGCCACCTGCAGACGGGTAAACAGGCTGGCCAGTTCCTGCAGCGCTTCGTCAAACGACAGACTGCGTGTCGCCATATCCTCGGCCACTTGCAACATACCCGCTGCATCGCCTGCCAGAAGGTAATCCAGAATCGAGAAAAGGTAATCCAGATCGACCGTGCCGAGCATGTCGCGCACCTGCGCTTCTTCAACCTTGCCAGCACCGTGGGCGATTGCCTGATCAAGCAGCGACAAGGCGTCGCGCATACTGCCGGAAGCCGAGCGGGAAAGCAGGTTCAGAGCCCCGGGCTCGGCGCTGATTCCTTCAACGCCAAGAATGTGTTTCAAATGGCCGGCAATGAGCTGCGGTGTCATCTGTTTCAAGTTGAACTGCAGGCAGCGCGAAAGCACCGTCACCGGGATCTTTTGCGGATCGGTCGTCGCCAGAATGAATTTCACATGCTCCGGCGGCTCTTCCAGCGTCTTCAACATGGCGTTGAAGGCCGAGTTCGACAGCATGTGAACTTCGTCGATCACGTAAACCTTGAAGCGGCCGCGGGTCGGCGCATAAACGGCGTTTTCGAGCAACTGCCGCATTTCGTCGACTTTGGTGTTGGTCGCTGCGTCAACCTCCAGCAGATCGACAAAACGCCCGGTATCGATTTCGCTACACGCCGAGCAAACGCCGCAAGGCGTGGCGGTGATTCCCGTTTCGCAATTGAGTGACTTGGCCAGAATTCGGGCCAGCGTGGTTTTGCCGACGCCGCGCGTGCCGGTAAACAGATACGCATGGTGCAGCCGTCCGTCGGTCAAGGCATGGGTCAAGGCGCGAACGACGTGTTCCTGCCCGACCAGGCTGTCAAACGTTTTCGGCCGCCATTTGCGTGCGAGTACTTGATAGGTCATGGCGCGATTTTACTCTGGATTGCCGCTCGAAATTGCGGGAAACAAGGATTCGATGCTTCCGACCAAAGGCTAAAAATGCAGATCCTGTGTCGCCTGCCGATGCCTCAACCGCTTGGCAAAGGCATGGCGTGCGCGCAGGCGCGGGTCGGTCACAATGTCGCCGATCGTTTC
>CAZZDF010000417.1:0-1923 GCA_964652915.1 uncultured Propionivibrio sp.
GCCAGTTTGGCTTGCATACGGCTGATCGAGGTTTCGAGCGGGGCGTCCTTGCCTGCGATAAGGTGTTCTGTTGGCATGATGAAGTCCGGTAAAGGTCTGAGCGATATTGACGATAACATTGTTGGGGAGATTTCCCTAGCAAGGAGGCAAGAAGAAGCGGAGTTCAACAATGCCATCGGCCTGTAAGCCAATAGATACGGACACCTTGTCATACTGAATGGCGGTGAGCCAATATTCATGCGGGTCTTGTGGCATTATGTTTACGGAATTACGTACCGGGCGCCTCGGCGCTGGTTTGAATGATCATCACTTCGGGTCGCAATATGATGTTTTCCGGATTTTTCAAAGAGCTTAAAGAGCAATTTGACACCCTGGTTCAGGTACTGAAAACCAGGGAGTTCTGGATTTATTTTGCGGTGATTGTTGCGCTGCTGGTCTTTGTACTCGGGATGGTTCGTTTAGCCGTTGGTTTCGACCCGCTGACCCGGCAGCAACTCGGCATGGCCTTTTCGTGCAAAACCGGGGAAGCACAACTCGGAACCATCATTGTCGGGTTATTTGTCTTTGCCATCGCTTGTGTATTTACCCTCGGCGAAATCGTGAACTGGGTTGAAGAAACTCGCATGTCACGCGCGCCGGGCCGGCAGCCCTACAAGATCGACTATTGGCGACCACTGCTTCATGTCATCGGGACAATCGCCTTGGGGGCGACCGGCTATTACTTGATGCTGACCTGGTGCAGCTGATCAAGTGAGCGAGCCATCCTCTTCTTATCGCTGCCACAACAAGGCTTGGCGCCAGCACAAGACTGAGCTGCGAAGTTTTTTAGCGCATCGCTTGGGGAGCACGGCAGAAGCCGATGACTTGCTGCAGGAGGTCTTTCTAAAAGCACTGTTATACGGCAAGGACTTCTGCCAAATCGATAATCCGCGCGCCTGGTTGTTTCATATTGCCCGAAACCTGTTGATTGACCGCCTACGCATATCCAAGGAACACCTGCCGCTTCCGGACGATCTGCAAGCCGATCCGGAACTCGTCTTTGACCCCGTAGACATGTTGAGCCATTGCCTGCCGCGCGTGCTCACGGAGCTCTCTGATGAGGATCGCGAAGCGATCACGCTCTGCGATTTGCAGGGATTGACGCAGCAGGATTACGCACAACGGAAGGGCTTGTCTTTATCAGCGGCAAAGTCTCGTGTACAGCGCGCAAGGCAACGTTTGCAAGCACGGCTGGTTGACGCCTGCAAGGTAAAGTTCGACCGCTCAGGCAAAGTCTGCTGCTTTGTTCCGCGCCCGCCTTTGAAAATCGTCAGATAAATTCCGGCAAAAAGGCTGCGTCCTTTTCACGCTGTCTTCGTCTCCCCTTCGAACACACAGTTTTCGGAGGTATGGATGTCGTCTTCAGCTCAAGTTTCTTCCGCAAGCCAGCGTCTCACGCTGATCCGCTGGATTGCCATGGTCGGCGTGGCCACGGTCGTCTGGATTTTTACCTATAGCCATTTGACCGGTTTTGCCGATGCCGCCATCACGCTATTGCAGTTGCGTCGCGATACGCCTTTGGGCGAAGCGTTGCATTTCTTTTTCTATGACACCCCAAAAGTGCTTCTGCTACTGACTGGGATTGTTTTTGTCATGGGTATTGTGCAGACATTTTTTGCTCCACAACGGACGCGCACCTTGCTCTCTGGTCGCCGGCTCGGTATCGGCAACGTGCTGGCTGCTTCGCTGGGGGTTGTCACCCCGTTTTGTTCGTGTTCGGCGGTTCCATTATTTATCGGCTTTCTTTCGGCCGGCGTCCCTTTGGGCGTCACCTTCTCCTTCCTGATTTCGGCCCCGATGGTCAACGAGGTCGCTCTGGTACTGCTATTCGGCCTGTTCGGTTGGAAAGTAGCGGCGCTTTATCTCGCGATGGGACTGCTGGTG
>CAZZDF010000418.1:0-1902 GCA_964652915.1 uncultured Propionivibrio sp.
CTCTGCTCGCTCACGCCGGCCGATTCGAAGCTGGCCATTTCGTTAAGGAAGGCGACTGAGGCTTTAACCACTGGCCAGGCCAGCGCAGCACCGGTGCCTTCGCCAAAGCGCAGGCCAAGGTCGATCAGCGGATCGGCCTTGAGGTCGGCAAGTTGCGCCAGATGGCCGGGCTCGACGGAGCGGTGGCAGAAAATGCAGTATTCGGTAATCGCCGGCGCGATGCGCGAAGCCGCCAGCAACGCCGAAGTAACAATAAAGCCGTCGATCAGCAGCACCATGCCGCGCTCGGCTGCGCCCAACATGGCACCGGCCATCATCACAATCTCAAAACCACCAAACTCGGCAAGTACCGACTGCGCATCGACATTAGCCGGCAAAGCAGCACGCGCGGCGGCTTGGGTCAGCAAAACGCGCTTGCGGGCAAGGCCGGCATCATTCAAGCCGGTTCCACGACCCACGCAATCGGCCAGCGAAACGCCGGTCAGTGCGTGGGTAATCAGCGAAGCGGCCGCCGTATTGCCGATGCCCATCTCGCCAAAACCCAACACATTGCAGCCTTCGTCAGCCAAGGCGTGGGCAATCTCGGCACCCTTGGCCAGCGCGGCGGCACATTGCGCGGCGCTCATCGCCGGTTCGTCGATATAACTACGTGTGCCGGAAGCGATCTTGGCATCGATCAGATCGGCGCGTGAGCCAAAGTCGTGCGCCACGCCAGCGTCAATAACTTTCAAGCCCAGGCCATTCGAACGGGCGAAAACGTTGATACCCGCCCCGCCGGCGAGGAAGTTTTCGACCATCTGCCAGGTCACCTCCTGCGGGAAAGCCGAAACACCGGCCTTGGCCGCCCCATGGTCACCGGCGAACACCAGAATATGCGGCTTGCTGAGCGTCGGGCTCAGGCTGTGCTGAATGCGCCCGACCTGCATCGCCAGTTGCTCCAGGCGCCCGAGCGAGCCAAGCGGCTTGGTTTTGTTGTTGATTTTGTCTTGCAGCGCGGCGTCAAGATCGTTGCGCAACGATGGAATGGAGAAAGTCATGGAAGGAGCCTTCAAGAGGACGATGGAAAGCGCATGATTATACGCCGCCACCCGTCGGAAAAGCCCGTCGATAGGCGATCTTCAGAACATGCCCGACCACAAAGCCCGTATCTTCTGGCTTGCAGCACAACGGCGAATGAGCCTATTTGTGATACGTCCGCGCCCCGCTACCGGACATCCGCGAAGCCTGCGCACTGGCCGCAGAATCAAACAAATTCCAGCCACGATACTGGGCGTTGGTAAAAAACGCCAAGGCAAGCAGGCCGATAACGAAATTGGTCTTGATCATTTCATTCGTCCTCGTCGTCGGCTTCTTCATCGCCGCCAAGATCACTTTCGTACCAGCGCCGCGTCTCGAAACCATTGCGTCGCCAGCGCGAGTACAAGGGGAAGAGCGTCAGGAAAATCATCACCAACACGTAGTTCGACCAGCCGGCCGGATTGCGGATGACCTGAACGTTGTCAGCAACCGCTGAAGGCCTGTCCTTGCCAAGATCGTACTCGATAACCAGATAGTAATTTCCGGCCGGAACGTCCTTGTAAGCAATGGCACTATCCCGAGAGCCTTCCGACCAGCTTTCGCCGCCATCGACCCCCTGGTAGTAGCTGATCTCCTGCGCGCTCTGATACGCCTCGCCGCTGCCCTTTTCGATCAGCGTCGTCGTGATATCAACCCAGTTGTTGTCAACGTCCGTATCGTGCTTGATGCGCAAGGAGCGGGCCCCGCTGGGCAAGGCAAACTCCCGCGTCGTCAGCGTCGCATCCCCATTGTAGGGCGAAAGCACCATCTGCTGTTTTAGCACCACCTGCGAAGCAAAAATGAACACAAAAGCCAGTTGCACCAGGGTGGCAACCAGCACCAGTT
>CAZZDF010000419.1:0-1896 GCA_964652915.1 uncultured Propionivibrio sp.
TCGATTTAGACGAAGCGTTGTGGGTGGTGCCGCCAGAGCGGATGAAGATGCCGACTGAGCAAAAGGAAAACCGCCACAACGCCCACGATGTACCACTGAGTCGTCAGGCACTGGAACTATTGAAGGAGCTAAAGCCAATCAGTTCCGGCTCGGAATATCTCTTCCCCAGTAACAGTAGCCTCGAAAAGCCCATGTCGCCCAGTACCTTGAACATGATGTTCCAGCGCATGGGGTTTGCCGGGTTGCTTTCTCCACACGGCATTCGGGCGACAGCCAGCACTATTCTGAATGAGCGCGGGTACAACTCGGATTACATTGAAAAGCAACTGGCCCACGTTGAGCGCAACAGCGTTCGCGGGGCTTACAACCACGCCAAGTACCTGGCCCAGCGCCGGGTCATGATGCAGGAGTGGGCAGACTATCTGGATGAGCTTCGCCAGATCAAACCAAAAAGGAATCAGGCATGACCGTCGATAAATACCTGCGTATCAAACAAGTCGCAGAACTCACCGGCCTGTCACGAGCGACGATCTACAACATGGAGAAGGCAGGTACCTTCCCAGAGAAAACGCATCTTGGCAAACGGGCCGTCGCATGGCGCGAATCAGTGATTGCGGCATGGATGGAGAGTCGGCAGCACGTCGAGAAAAGCGAAAAAGAAAAACACCCCGGCAAGCCACCGACCAAAAAGCTGAAGCCCATTGAGCCACCAGTCACTGCAAAGAGTGAGAGCACGCCGCCTCAAGTCAAGGCAGCAGAAAATGCTGGTGCCCAACAGAAAGCAGCGCCAGTCCTTGCGGCCGACGATTGGTCTGAGCCAGAACCACACCCCGCTGAAGTGGAGGAAGGTGGCTGGGAAGTCGCGAAACGCCGTAAGGCTGGCAAAGTTAGTCTGCCGAACGTTGGCGTATTGGGCAGAAGCAGCAAAGAAATCCCGATTGTCTTGAACCCGGTCGTTGAGCGGTATTCCAAAGTCGTCGAGCTGAAGGATTTTTCCTCGAAGAAAACCAAAGAGAAGCCTTGATCGCAAGCATATGAAAAAGACGCCTGCAATTCACTCTATCGGCCTTGCTGATTTCCTCGGCGGCAAGGTGGCGCAAGAAAAAGCTCCGGCGAAGCCCCGCCGATTGCTGAACGGGCTGCTCTACGCAGGCGACTGGGTATTTGTCCACGGGAACAAGGCGGATACCAACTCTTTGGTTGCCACGGCGTTTGCTGTCTTGTTGGCTGGTGGATATGACCGGAACGGAAAAATCTCGTCGACCAAATCTCGCCCAGTTCTGTACCTCGATAGCAGTAACGATGCCGTCGCATCGAGACAACGAATGCGTGCACTCGTCCCGCCAGATGACAACTGGAGTTCAAAAGCCCTGTATGAAAACCTCCAGATTTCCGGCCCCAATATTGATCCAAGCACCTGCGGTTTCAATCTGAGTACGCCGGAAGATCAGCAGGCTTTGGAAACCATGTTGCTCTCCATGGGCAGTCAGCCATGCTTGGTTCTGGACAAACTTGGTCACTGGCTGGGTGATGGCTCACGCCGCTCGTTTGTCTCGTGGCTGATGAATTTGAAGGCACAGGGTGTAACGGTGTTTCTTGTCAGTAGTGGCAACAAAAGCCGATCCGAATTCGCACTTCTGGAGCATGCGGCGCAGTTGGTCATCGAGGTAGGAGCCTCTGCAAAGAAACCGAGCATCAAACTGGTGAGGCCGATCTCAAGCACCAGAGAGCCTTTCAGGCATGCCGGCTACGAACTGAATTTTCCGTCTTCGGAAGCAATAGGGCCAACATTCACCCCCATAACTCGCCGCAAACAAGTAGAACTCTCGGCCAAGGACATCACCAAGCTGTTCGAAACGATTCACGTCTGCCCGCTCGGCGAGGCGCCCGTTTGGT
>CAZZDF010000420.1:0-1891 GCA_964652915.1 uncultured Propionivibrio sp.
TAAATGGCGGGTAGATTTCAAACACCCGCAACCATTGGAAGCCTTTGGGCGCCAGGCGTGTCCGAATTTTTGTGTAAACGGGTTTGGGTTACAGCTGAGGGATGCGCTCCTCAAGCTGGATGGCAAATCGATTCAGTGCAGCTTTCCAATCACGAATTGGCATTCATCCATTTCTGGCTGATGTTGCGGAGCGCCAGATAGAACAATTTCGTCAGCGCATCGTCACTGGGGAACAAGCCGCGGTTTTTGATCAATTTGCGCAGGCTCATGTTTGCCGACTCGATGGCATTGGTGGTGTAGATCACCGTTCTGATCTCCGGCTGGTAATCAAAAAGCGAAATCCAGCGGGGCCAGTTACGGCGCCAGGATTGGATGTCACCTATCGCGAAGATGCCTGCCGTGTGCGCAAAGACCATGCGGAGCGTAATCTGGCCGTTGTACGCAAGATCGTGCCGGCGCTGTTTCAGCAGAATACGCTGTTTGCCGATCGAAACCTCCGCCGCCGTCGTGTTCTCGCCAGTCAAAAATCGGCCTACCGAGAGAAACTTCTCGAAATACATCATCGCTCCGCTAATCCCTCAAATTCAACCAAAAAGAAATCCGAAAATGATGTCTTTGTAAGCGATTGCCGTCGGCAAAACCGAGCAAAACCTTGCTCAAAAGCCGAACCTGCATATACTGCCGAAATCAGCGCCGACAAGCGCCAATGCATGAACCCAACGGAGGACCCTGCCATGAAAAAGATTCTGGTGTTGAACGGTGTCAATCTCAACATGTTCGGCCATCGCGACCCCGCGCAATACGGCACCATCACGCTCGCCGAAATCGACGCCAAGCTGCGCGAGCTGGCGCAAACGCTCGGCGTGCAGGTCGAGTCTTTCCAGACCAACCATGAAGGCGCGATGTGCGAGCGGATTCATCGGGCCTTCCGCGAAGGCATCGACGCCCTGCTGATTAACGCCGGCGCCTGGACGCACTACAGCATCGCCTTGCGCGACGCCCTGTCGATCCTGACCGTGCCGATCATCGAAGTGCACATGTCCAACATCCACGCCCGGGAAGAATTCCGTCACCAATCGGTCATCGCCCCGATCGCCAAAGGACAAATCTGCGGCTTCGGCGCTGACAGCTACCTGCTGGGTTTGAGTGCGGCGGTCAGCGCGATTGAGGGTTCGGGGAAATAGGGCGAAAACGTGGTCTATCCCCAATGCCGTTAAGTTAAGCGAGCATTGTGGTAGAATATTGGTTGTAAAATTATTATTTATCAACAGAATACACGAGAATGACTTTGCAACTTCCATGCCACATTGATGGCCAAAATTCGAGCAAAGCTGGACTCTGATAGTTTCATTGCCGCCCATCGGGCCAATCCCACTGATTTCGCGCGCCGACGCACGCTCACCTTCGCCAACCTTGTGACCAGCCTGCTTTGTGGCATGACTCGAAGCTTGCAAAGTGAATTCGACGATTTTTTCGGCCGCCTTGCCAATCAGACACAACTTGTCCGAGCGGTTTCCAAAATCGCGTTTTCTCAGGCAAGACAAAAGCTCTTGCCGTCGGTTTTTCGTGCGCTCAACGACCTCTTGCTCGACTATTGGGAGCAACATGTAGAGTACCCTGCTGGCACGGCTTTCGATTGTTGGCAGGCGATGCGACGACGTTGCGCCTGCCGGCCTTGCCAGAGGTTATTGAGGAGTTTGGCGTACATGGCGACCGTTGGGATGGTCAAACGCCTATGGCTCAGGTCTTTGGTCTGATGGATATCGTCAGTGGTTTGCTCATTCATGCCGAGTTGTGGCCGTCTTGTGCTCACGAACGGGAGATGTTGGCCAACAGCCGGGGCTGTCCGAATTTTTGTGTAAACGGGGTTTCGGTTACAGCTGAGGGATAC
>CAZZDF010000421.1:0-1880 GCA_964652915.1 uncultured Propionivibrio sp.
CGGCCTGTTCGAGCAGTTTGCGTCCCTTGACGGTAATGAGGTCGGGGTCGCCGGGGCCGGCGCCGACAAACCAGATTTTGCCGCTCATCGGGCGTCCTTTCCGGCGTGTTGTTTGAGTTGTTCGATCAGTTCGGGAAGGCTGCGCGGTGCGTGGTTTGTCGCGAGCAGTCCTTGTTTGGCAAGCTGGCATTGCAGTTCGACGATGCCCGGCAGCGGTAGACCGGCATTGGCCAGCGCCTCGCCCTGCTCGGGAAAGTCGACGGCGTTAAAGCTCGCCGTGCATCGGCCATGCGCCATGATATGGACGCGATCGGCCCAGCGGTAGGCGAAATCGATGTCGTGCGTGGCGAGGAACAGGGTGATTCCTTGCGCGTGCAACTGATCGAACACGCTGAGTAGCTCGGAGCGCATGGCGTGATCGAGGCCGGCCATCGGCTCATCGAGAATCATCAGTTGCGGCGCCATGGCCAGCACGCCGGCGATGCACACTCGCTTCTTCTGGCCGAAACTCAGGTTATGCACTGGGCGGTCGGCCAGGTCCTCGATGCCGACATCCTGCAGTGCCGTGCTGACGCGCTGGCGCACAGTGTCGCTATCCAGCCCGAGGTTGAGCGGGCCGAAGGAGACGTCTTCGCGCACGCTGGCTGAAAAGAGTTGCTGATCCGGGTTTTGGAAGACCAGGCCGACGGCGCTGCGTAACTGGCGCAGGCCGGCGCGGCTGGTGTCGAGTGGCAATCCGGCATGGTGCACGGTGCCGGATTGCGGACGCAACAGGCCGTTGGCGTGCATGAACAGCGTCGTCTTGCCTGCGCCGTTGGCGCCGAGCAACACGTTGCGGCTACCGCGTGCGATGGCCAGCGAACAGCCATCAAGCCCGACGCTGCCGTCCGGATAGCGGAAGCCGACATTGTCGAATTCGAGCAGCCAGTTTTGTGTCGCCTGTGTCATGAAAGCCCCATTGCACAGGCGATCAATCCCGCGCTGCCGAGCGCGGCAATCGACAGATCACGCCGGCTGCTCACGTATTCCGGTTCGAGGAAGCGCAGGGCGCCGTCGTTGTTGCGCGACTGGGCGGCAATATGCAGATCCCGGCTGCGTTGCCAGATCTGCAGCGTCAGGTTGGCTGTCAGGCTGCCGAGCGAGCGCAGGGCCAGCGCCGGCGTGGCGTAGCCGAGACGGGCAGCCTGCGCCGTGCGGGTGTCGCGCACGGCTTCGGAAAAGACGAACAGCATGCGATAGCACAGGACCATGATTTCGAGCAGCGTTTCAGGCACTTTCAGGCGGCGCAACAAGGCGATCAGGTCGGTCATCGGTGTCGATAGCGCCAGAAAAAGCATGGCTGACAGTGCGGCGAGCGAACGCGCGGCCAGTTGCATGAGCGGTGTCCAGCCTTCCGGCAGCCAGCGCAGGGTGAGCATGCCGCTTTCGCCGTTCATCTCCAGTGAATAGCCCAGCGTCAGGCAGCCGAGCAACAGGAAGCCGAGCGGCGGCAGGGCGATGCGGACGTAGTTTCTGGCCGGAATGGCGGCTCCGATGAGCGTGGTCAAAACAAGCAGTACAGCGATGAGCGCGGTAGCCCCGGCATGTCGGGCGACGAAGGCGGCAACCAGTCCGGCCAGGCAGAACAAGGCCTTGGCCGCCGGAGAAACGAATCGCCAGCGGTTGGCATAGGCGCATTGTTCGATCAGCACCGGCTTACAACTCTTTCGGGGTATCCTGCCCGGCCGCTTCAATCTCGCGCCGCATCTTTTCGCGCGTGCGTCCGACGCCGATGTAGTAGCCGATGAAGCCGGCGCCTATCGCCGCCTGCAGGGCAAACAGCAGCGAGGCGATTTCGCCGCTGGCCGGCTCGATGAGCGGCTCGAACCAAGGCTTGTATT
>CAZZDF010000422.1:0-1867 GCA_964652915.1 uncultured Propionivibrio sp.
ACGCCAAACGGGATGGCGCCGCCGTTGACGGCTTCGAGGAAGCGCAGGAAGCAGGGGTCACCGGCTTCGCCAGCGCGACGCTCGCAAACGCAGATGTCGGCGCCGAGATCCTTGAGGCGACGGACGACGTTGGCGCTGGCATCCGGCGGAATGAACACCGACAGCGGCCAATTGGCGGCGCGGGCGATGACGGCAGCAGCCAGCGCGGCATTGCCGCAGGAAGCGATGGCCAGACGGCGCTCGGCGACGCCTTCTCCAGCCGGCAGTTTGGCGGCTTGCAGGACGCGCAGATAGAGCATGACGCCCATCAGGTGGCGGGCCTTGTGCGAACCGGCGACGTTACGCGTTTCGTTCTTGACCCACAGCTTGGTGTTCAGGCCAGCGGCCTTGGCCAGTTGTGCCTGCTCGCTCAGCGGGGTGATGCGGAAGCCGACGCCGTTGGCTTGTACCAGTGCTTCGTCGAGCTTGCTGACGATTTCGATCCAGGCGTCGTCCGACAGCCCGACGCTGCGTGCCAAGCGGTAGGGCGAGAGCAGTTCGCGATAGCGGATGTAGGGGTTCTCTTCCTTGCCGGAGGGGAATTTATCCGCCGCGTCCAGCGGTAAGAGCAGGTGGTCGATGTTGTCGTCGGGACGTGCGGCCGGGCAACGGAAAGGAAGGGTAGTGGCGGCATCGACGATAGCGCCGCAACCGTGGCAAACGAAATTGATAGGCATGGTGATTAAACTCCGTAGATATTATCGCGGCCGGTTTTGGCGTTGATTTTTGCGATCATGGCATCCCAAGCGGGGACAAGGCTCTGCAGACCGTCCGGTGAGGACTGTGGCTGGCATGTAGAGAACTCTGCAAGAGAGTGTCCTTGCTGCTCGACCCAGGTTTCCGAGCGCATAGTAAAGCAAATATCGTGCAACATGCTTGGTCGGGTTGTTGGGAGGTTTTTTTCGATAGGGCGTGGCGCAAACCCTTTGGTTGGGGTGGTGGGGTTAAAAGTAATATCAGATTGATAAATTTATATTGAATTGATAGGTCGTGGTGGTGTCGGCTTGTCTATTGTTCTGATTGGCGGGTAGTGGTTGGGCTGATTTTGTTTATGTCGGGGATCGTGCGGGCAAGATGGCGTCTTTTGCAGCGATCCGCGCGTTTTGTTATGTGTTGCCCTCTGTTTTTGCGATCAGGCCTGCAACGTGCTGCGATGTTGGGGCTTGGGTGGGAGCGCGCGTGCTCGTTGCATTTGGGAGAATCAGATTTTTTCGAACAACGACATCGGAAATTTGTGGGATAATTAAAAACGGCACGGAAAGTGCTTTTGTTTCGGTCGATGTCGTTGCAGGCCTGTGTTGTTCGTTCGTAAAGCGAGCCCGGATTGGTGATTTGCCGTCTGTGCTGTAACACAGGAAATGCGATGGCAGGCTCAATGAAGCAAATAGCGAAGCGTAATGCCATGTCGCCACAAGCCTTGGTGAGCGAGTGGGATTTTTTTGTTTATGGCAGCGCCAGAATTTATCAAGCAGTATTAATCAATTTGAAGGGGCAGTTAAATGGCACGTCTTGGTCTTGAAACCTCCGTAGTCGATCAATCCGTTTATCAAAATACCGTTGCGCGTTTCCGCGAAGCTGGTGTGCTTTTGCCGACCTACAGTCAGCTCAAAGACCCGTCGACGATTCCGGCCAGCATCCGTGCGAAGCTGAAGGATGTCGATCCTGATACCCCGCATCCGCTGAACCTGTTCCGCGTTCACTGGTTCAACGACGCAAGCCGCACCGGCCTGACCGATGTTCCCGAGCATATCGAACTGCCGAGCGAACTGACGGGCGTCAAGGCACGCATCGTTCTGGCGCTGGGCAACAAGTTCCCGATGATCAACGC
>CAZZDF010000423.1:0-1867 GCA_964652915.1 uncultured Propionivibrio sp.
CCATGCCCGCGAGGCGTTGGATCATTTCCGCGCCGCGGCAAAGGAACAACGCGACCAGGATCAACGGCAATTCGAGCAGCAAATCCAGTTCTTGCAGAGTGAGTTGAGAAGCGCCAAAGACACGTTGAATACGAAACAGCAAGAACTCATCGGAAGCCATGAAGACAATGCCAGGCTGTCGAACGAAGTAGCGCACACACGGAGCGACGCACATCGCCTGGAAGCTGAAATCAGAACGTTGCGGACCGCCAAAGAGCAGCTGGGAATTGCCGAAACGACCAACCAGCACTTAACGCAGAGACTCGGTGACGCAGAACAACGAGAGGAAGCGCTGAAGAGGGAAAATCAGGAAAGCGTCGAACGGCTGCAAGCAGCGTTAGTAGCATCCCAAAAGCTTGAGGTGGAATTGGCGGCAGCAAAAGCCGTTGTCGCAATCCAACAAGAACAGATTCTTCAATGGCTACCACCGCCGTCAGACAAGTGCACCGGCAACAAAAAGACGGAGAATGCTGGCGTGCAAGAAGGGGGCGTCTCAGAAAACGGAAAAAATCGTACGCTAAGCCGGTTGCAGAGGCCGTAGCGACCTGAACTGACCCGCGCCGATCTTGGCGCTGCTGCGCCACAGGTAATCGCCGGTCAGATTGATGTGCTCCCAGCCCAGCGGCGACAGGTAGCTGCCGAGCTTCCTGAGCATCAGCGAGGCTGTTCCGTGCCCTGCTTGATCAATGTGGCCTGCCGCAGGATTTCATCCCAATGGGCGCGGACATGCTTGATGTTGAGCGTGCCGCCGAGCGTGGGTTTCAGCGCGTCATAGACGGCGTCACCCAGGTCGCGGATGCGCGGCGCGAAGCGGAAACCCAGCAGGTGCATCAGGGCGAAGACGTGATCGGTGAAGCCCGCCGTATCGGCGTAGCGCTCCTCGATCCGCAGGTCGGATTCGTGGTACAGCAGGCCGTCGAGCACATAGGTCGAGTCGCGCACGCCGACGTTGACCACCTTGGTGTGGAACGGTGAGTACTGGTCAGAAATGTGAGTGTAGAACAGCCGCCCCGGCTCGCTGTCGTATTTCGGGTTGATGTGACCGGTGCTCTCGGCCTTACTCCCGCCTTGAAGCGCTGCTCGTCTGATGACGACGTGGTGCCGTCGCTCCTGTGCTCGGCGAACGGGTGTTATCCGCGAGGCCCGCAACGAACGATTGGTCGATCTTGAGCGTGGTGATCGGGCAGCACTTCAAGTGGCGCAGGCAGGAATAGCCCGTCCCGAAATCGTCGCCAGCAAAGCGTACGCCGATGGCGCGCAGCGCTTCAAAGACGGGGAAGATCGCAGGATCGCCGAAGGCGACCACCGATTCGGTGAGCTCGATCTCCAGATGCTCGGCGGGCAACGCCGTATCCGTCAGCACGCGGTTCACCCGCATGCCAAAATCGGAACCCACCTAGCTGGCGGAAACATTGACGGCCAGCCGGATCGGCCGCCAACCCAACACCTGCCAGTCGTGCATCTAGCGTCAGGCTTCGACCAACACCCATTCGCCGATCTCAGGCATCAGCCCGGACGATTCGGCCCGGCGGTAACAGCCCAAGCGTCGGATGCCGCCAGCGCAACAGCGCTTCCGCGCCGGCGATCGCGTCGCTGCGCAGATTGACAATCGGTTGGTAATGAAGCTCAAACTGCCCGCGCTCGACCGCAACGGCCAATTGCGCCGCCATGCAGTCAGTCTGTTGGGAAGCGGTCATGATCTCCCCTGAATGCCCGCCGAGCGCCGCAATGATCCAATGCTCGCCGAGGAAGGCACCGGCGGTCGTGCCAGCGAGAACGATGGCGAGCACCGGCAGGTGGCAGGGACAGGTCAGCGCGGCGAGCAGGC
>CAZZDF010000424.1:0-1865 GCA_964652915.1 uncultured Propionivibrio sp.
GGCAGATCCACCACAGGTTTCTTGCTTGTCTTGATTGGCATACATGCTCCTTCTTCCTGACATGTTATGCCTCACACACAAAATTTCTGACAGGCTCAATCGCTCATCCAATCACCGCTCGGGTCTCTATGGCTGAATGCGTAACAGCGCCGCATCCAGCCATAGACCAGCGTATCGCCCAATTCAGGCGTCAAGGGTTCGCTACGCCGGGCTTCGCCCGCCCTTGACCCCTAGCCTCGGGCTACCGTCCTCATGCACCGTTACCCACTCGAAATTCAAGAGAGGCTAAAAAATTACCGACTTTCCCAACGCGCCGCTCGCCCCCGGCCTGAAGACGGGCCGGCGGCGGCACCGTGGAAAAGTCTCTCTACGCCTCACACACAGAAATTCTGACACTCCCGACTTTTTCTCGGCAATCTGGTCGCTGCAGTGTCCTACACCATTTACACGATTCTGGCCGACAATGGCATCCAGTTTGCAAAACGTCAGGGCACAGAAAACTATTGGGATATTCCCTTCGATCGAATCTGCAAGGCGCACCATATTGAGCACCGGCTCACCCAAGTCTGCCACCACTGGACCAATGGCCAGGTAGAACGCATGAGTCGCACGATCAAGGAAGCAACGGTCAAGCGTTACTACTATCATTCGCACGACCAGCTAAAGGCTCATTTGCAAACCTTCTTGATGGCCTATAACTTCGCCCGAAGACTGAAAACCCTCAAAGGACTTACACCCTATGAGTACGTCTGCAAAATCTGGACAAACGAGCCCGAACGATTCAAGATCAACACAGCCCAGCACACAGTGGGACTAAACACCTAGCCATTAGCGCCGCGCAGCAATCTGGTAGCGCTATAGGCAATCCAATATTTCCTTCAGTCTCCGCAAAACGGATTGCTGAGCCGCTCAGCGCCAAAAGTCGACATCGGCCCGTGTCCGGAGATAAAGGCCACATCGTCTCCAAGCGGCCAAAGACGACCGCGAATCGATGAGATCAGCGCATCGAAATCCCCTTTAGGAAAATCCGTCCGGCCAATCGATCCCCGGAACAACACATCGCCTACAATCGCCAAACAACCTTGCTCGTTGAAATAAACAACGTGCCCCGGCGTATGTCCGGGGCAATGCAGGACTTTCAACATCACCTTACCGAAGCTCAACTCATCGCCCTGCTCCAGCCAGCGATCCGGCGTAAACACACGCGCATCCGGGAAACCGTATAGCTTGCTCTGCTGCGGCATGGCATCGATCCAGAACTGATCATCGCGATGCGGCCCCTCAACCGGTATAGAAAGCTGCCCTGATAGTTCCGCAACGGCCCCCGCATGATCGATATGGCCATGCGTGACCAAAATCTTTTCAAGCACCACGCCATTGCTTTTCACAGCATTCAAAATACGCGCGACATCCCCACCTGGGTCGACGACAACCGCCCGCAAGGTTTCATCACACCACAACAGGGTGCAATTCTGTTCAAAGGAAGTTACCGGAATGATTTGATAGCGTACGGCCATGACACTAACTATTCAGTAGAAATAATCTGATGGCAACAACTCTGCATCACTAGGTCAGAAGTTCAAACCCGAGCGACAAGTTTGCCTTGTACAAACGTCACCAACGTCCCAACCGAAGCAAAAGCGGCACCGTCAATCTCATCATCATCAATACTCAACGAAAAACGATCTTCCAGCGTACTGATCAAAGCCACAACCGCCATCGAATCAAGTTCCGGTATAGCCCCAAGCAATGGCGTATCGAGAGAAAAACCATCCGCCCGGCCATTGAGGTCCAATACCTCATCGAGAACCGACAACACCTCTTTTTTGATATCCATGCAATCTCCGATTAAGCCAGAAAGCAGC
>CAZZDF010000425.1:0-1850 GCA_964652915.1 uncultured Propionivibrio sp.
GTCCATCACCATGACGATCATGCGCGGCGCGGCGTTTTGGCGCAGCTTTCGCACCTTACCGCGCACCGTATGGATTTCAGGCATCTACTGGTCGATCATGTTCACCTCGTTCATGGTGGCCATCACCCTGACCGCCGTGGCCAACGTCCTGGTGACAATGGCGCTGAACCCGCTGATCACGGCGCTTTTTGCCCGTATCTTCCTGCGCCACAAATTGCCGCTGCGCACCTGGTTAGCGATCATCGTGGCCGGACTCGGCATTGCCTGGATGTTCAGCAATCAGGTCACTTCCGGCATCTCGGTTACTGGCACACTGGTGGCGCTGCTGGTGCCTTTGGCCACGGCGATGAATTTCACCACCTTGCAATACGCCAATCACCACGAACGCGCTTCAGCCGAGACTCCGGCGCCGGACATGGTGCCGGCCCTGTTGATCGGGGGCGCCCTTTCGGCGCTTGGCACTTTCCCGCTGGCCTACCCCCTGCAGGCTTCGGCGCACGATCTTGGCTTGCTGGCCCTGCTTGGCAGTCTGCAGTTAACCTTGCCCTGCCTGCTGCTGATTCACTTGAGCCAACGCCTGCCGGCTCCGGAAATCGCCCTGCTCGGCCTGCTCGAAGTCATCCTCGGCGTCACCTGGACCTGGCTGGGCGCCGGTGAACAACCGTCCAACAGCACACTCATCGGTGGCGGCCTTGTACTTGGCGCATTGCTTGTTAACGAATTGCTGGCGCTGCGTTCGCGGCAAGCTGTCGAAGCCGAAGAATTCCCGCCCCCGCCAACCTGTTAGGCCTTCCCGATAGAAGCCGGCAAAGCCGCACCAACCGGCTGCCGAAGACGGGTATACTCCGAGCTTTGCAGCCTCGTTGCCCATTTCAATACACGCCACTCAATGACCCATCGCACCTCACCGCCCCCCGCAGCCGGCGACGCATTGTCCGGCTCTTCCTCGGCTCCCTTGCCCGACGCCTGGCTGACACAAGTCGAAGCACAGCTGGCCGGAGAAGAAAAAGTCCTGGCCTGGCTGGAAATCGACCTGAACCATCAGCTCCGCTACTCTGCTGGCCTGGTCGTTGTCACCAGCCAGCGCCTACTGGCCAAAACCAGCGACGAAGAAGGCTGGCAAAGCCATCCGTACGGCGAAGGCATGAAGCTGACACGACGCGACCATTCGGGCGTTGGCAGCCTTGAACTTTTCAATACCAACGGGCGTCTGGCGTTCTGGCGCTACACCCTAAGCCGGGACATTGCCGCCGGAAGGCTGATCGACCAGTTCAACCGGCAGCTCGAATTTCATCTGACCGGGATAGTTCCGCCGCCTCCGGCGCAACCACTCTGCCCGAACTGTGAAACGCCGCTGCTCGCCGGTCAGGAAGAGTGCCCGGTATGCAGCAAGGAAATCCACGAAGCGCCCTCGACCTGGACGCTGTTCCGCCTGTGGCGTTTCGCCAAACCGTATCGCTGGCAACTGCTTGCCGGATTCGTCCTGTCGCTTGGTTCCACGGCGGCCACGCTGGTGCCACCCTACCTGACCATGCCGCTGATGGACAAGGTGTTGATCCCCTTCCAGAACGGCAAGCCGATCGACACCGCGCTGGTGCTCATGTACCTCTCCGGACTGCTCGGCGCGGCCATGCTGGCTTGGGTGCTGAGCTGGGCGCGTACCTATATTCTGGCGCGGGTATCCGAACGCATTGGTGCCAATTTGCGCACCACCACCTATGAACACCTGCTCAAGCTCTCGCAGGAATACTTTGGTGGCAAACGTACCGGCGATCTGATGGCGCGCATCGGCTCTGAAACCGACCGCATCAACCTGTTCATTTCACTGCACTTCCTCGATTTCGTCACCG
>CAZZDF010000426.1:0-1844 GCA_964652915.1 uncultured Propionivibrio sp.
CTCCGCTCAGACGATTACCGCCTTCGACGTGCACTTCGTTAATCCCGCGCCGTCCAAGCTCCTGCATCAATTCCGACAAATCAACCTTGCGCGAAGCACTTGGCAAATGCAGGACTTCAGCCCCTCGTTGGCGCAAAGCCTCGGCTTTCTGAGCATCGTCCGACTGGGTAATGAGCAATACCTGGCCATCATCCAGCAAACGGGCATCACTCGGTAACTCAAGACGACTATCGATCACCACCTTGAGCGGTTGCCGCGTGGTTTCAACGCCCCGCACATTGAGTTGCGGATTATCGGCCAGCACCGTGCCGATGCCACTCAAAATGGCGCAGGCACGCGCCCGCCAGCGATGCCCGTCGGCTCTCGCCGCACTCCCGGTAATCCATTGACTGGTGCCATTTTCCAGCGCTGTCTTGCCATCCAGACTGGCCGCCAGCTTCATGCGCACCCAGGGCCGCCCGCGCGTCATGCGCGAAACAAAACCGATATTGAGTTCTTCCGCAGCACCAGAGAGCAGGCCGCAATCAACGCTGATCCCAGCCTCGCGCAAACGCGCCAGGCCATTTCCGGAAACCGAGGGATTCGGATCTTGCATCGCCGCTACAACGCGCGCCACACCAGCGGCAATCAGCGCATCGGCGCAGGGCGGCGTGCGCCCGTAATGGCTGCACGGCTCCAACGTCACGTACGCAGTAGCACCCCTCGCCTGTTCACCGGCCGCTCGCAGCGCATAGACTTCGGCATGCGGCTCACCGGCGCGCTGATGCCAGCCCTCCCCGATGACCACCCCATCCCTGACAAGGACGCATCCCACTCGCGGATTCGGCGTCGTCGAATAAAGCCCCTGCTCGGCAAGCAGCAGAGCTCGCGCCATGAACTCGTGGTCGGCAGGGCTGAACATATCGAAATCGGACAAAACGTCAGTAGAGGAAGGCAAACCAGCGAAGAAAAACGCGCCGGAGAACGCCTGTGCGGAGAATTCCCGGCATCGGCTAGCCGACACTCCGCGCAACAGGGCTGGAGACCTCACGCACCAGTTCGGAGAACTCGTCGACGTCTTCGAAATTGCGATAAACCGAAGCAAAGCGGACATAAGCCACCTTGTCGAGCTTCTTCAACTCGCGCATGACCATTTCACCGACTTTTTCCGAAGGAATTTCGCGCTCGCCAAGCGACAGGAGTTTTTCTTCAATGCGCGAAAGCGCCGCCTCAACGGCTTCGACCGTAACCGGCCGCTTGCGCAAGGACAACCATAAACTGGCGGAGAGTTTCTCGCGGTCAAAATCAACCCGCGAACCATTTTTCTTGACCACCTGCGGCAAGCGGATTTCCGCGCGTTCGTAGGTTGAAAAACGTTTTTCGCACGACAAGCAACGGCGGCGGCGACGAACGATGTCACCGTCTTCGTTGAGTCGCGTATCGGCAACCGTGGTATCAGCCGCGCCGCAGAACGGGCATTTCATGGGACTGACGCCACAGTAGACTCAGCGCGCCGGAACAAGGAAAGTCCCCTTGCCCGGCATGCGCCAAGATTAATTACGCGCCGTAGACCGGGAACTTCTTGCACAGTACGGAAACTTCCTTACGTACGCGCTCGAGAACGGCCTCGTCGTTCGGTGCATCGAGCACGTCGGCGATCAGGTGCGCAACCTTCTCTGCCTCGATCTCGGTAAAACCACGCGAGGTCATGGCTGGCGAACCAATACGGATACCCGAGGTAACAAATGGCTTCTGCGGGTCGTTCGGGATGCCGTTCTTGTTGACCGTGATGTGGGCCTTGCCCAGAGCGGCTTCGGCTTCCTTGCCGGTGAGGTTCTTCGGACGAACATCCAGCAGGAAAACGT
>CAZZDF010000427.1:0-1841 GCA_964652915.1 uncultured Propionivibrio sp.
GACAATCGGCACCGTCAAAACGGGATCTGTCAGATCAAGTCTGAACTTCTACACTTAAATCTCTATTATGTAACCGAAACCCCGTTTACACAAAAATTCGGACAGCCCCAAGCATTCCCTCTCGATCACGCGGAATGTCGATCTGGAGCGGGCCATCTTCCGTCAGCACGGTCTTCCGGGTAATAGCATTGCGGTGGTTGCTGACCTCATCCGGTTTCTCGGCACCCGGCGAGTAGCCTAGGTGGTGGCTCAGCTCAGCGCCCAACGCCCGTTCAATCAGCGCTTTCTTGAAATCCATCGAGGCGGCATTCTCCGCCTCGGCACTCATCGGACCACTGACAAAATGATCAATGAGCTCTTTCGGAATGCTCGGCAGATCCACCACCAGCTTCTTACTTGTCTTGGTTGGCATACATGCTCCTTCTTATTGACATGTTATGCCTCACACACTAAATTTCTGACAGGCCCGTCGGAACCGCTCCGGGCTACGCCCTCCGCGACACCGACAGCGCATAAGGATCAACCAAATCCAATCACCCTTTTTGCACAACTTGACGCACACAACTTCGACGCAATGCCCCTCTCTGGATCGAGGCTATGACAAAGCTCGGCTTCATCGCACCAACCAACGCCTGATCCGCTTATGCCGCATCTCCATAACCTTGGCCAGTCAGCCTTTCACTCGCCTTGGATGTCATTTCTGTCACGCTAAAGACATTCGTCGATCGTTGCATGCACGAAGCCTTGTTTCTTTGCGTCTTCAGCGAGACAGCCCGGATCAGCAGCAAACCACGCAGTTCTTACCCGCCCGTTTGGCTTCGTAGGTCGCTGCGTCGGCGCGCGCCAGCGCCTGCTCGATGGACTCACCAAGCTCCGGCAATACCACGCCGGCGCTGAAGGTCATAACACAATCGGTTTCCGGAATCGGCCGTGCCGAAAACTCACGGAGAAAACGGGAAACCGCGGCGCTCGCGTCTTCCAACCGCGTATCCGGCAGGATCAACACAAACTCTTCGCCACCCACGCGGCAAAGTACGTCTGCCGGACGCATCGACTGACGCAACACGCTTACCAGATAGACCAGCGCCTGATCGCCAGCCAGATGCCCCAAGGTGTCGTTCACCTGTTTGAAATCATCGAGATCAAGATGCACCAAGGCAAAGCGTGCGCCACTGCGGCGCGTACGAGCCAATTCGCGCAGGCAGACCTTGTCGAAACCACGGCGATTCAAGGCACCGGTCAGGGGATCGACACAGGCGGCTTCACGCGCCTCTTCCAGCGCTTTTTCCAGTTCGGCGATACGCAACTCGGCAGCGAGCAATTCAAAGCCTGAGGCGCGCCGCGCACTGGCCTGAGGGAAAGCCACAACAGTAGCGCCTCTCCTGGCTTCAACGCCCAACGAGCACGATAACGCCGTCGCCGGACGGCGATGCAGGCGACGCGAGGCCTGACGATTCGAATGAATAGGTAATGAGCTATTGTGATTCATCTTATCCGCTCCAGTTGGCACCTGAAATGACGTGCCTATGAGCAGACTTACGGACAACCGCCGGGAATCTTGAGCAAGGATTTAAAAATCACTTTTACTGTGTTGTTTTTAATTGATTTTTTCAGTTTCCTAGCGTTCTGGAAAACCATAGGCACGAACGAGCGCCGCACCAAAGAGCAGAAGCCCAAGCACCGCCAGCCAGACCCCCTGCTCGTAGCCCAATGCCAATGCGCTTCCCGAGGCGACAAAAAGCACCGCACGGATCGCACCGCCCGAGGCGAGCCGATCACGCATTTCTTCCCGCGCGCTCGTGGTCCGACCGGGGAATCGCCATACCGGCAATAGTTGCGAC
>CAZZDF010000428.1:0-1841 GCA_964652915.1 uncultured Propionivibrio sp.
CTGAAGCCGCTCAAGGCCGTCATCAGCCACTCGGACATCGAAAACGTTTTTCGTGCCCCCCGCGCCCTGCTGCTGGCACAACTGGCCGAAAACGACGATTACTTTCTGCGTGCGCTCAGCAGCCACTTCCCGGATCTTGTTCCCGAGATCACGCACGCCAGAACACAGGCCGAAGCCACCTTGCCGCGCTCGCTGCCCGAAGAAATGCATGCCGATCGCCACCACCGCGCGGCGGTGCTCTATGAAGAAGTCGCCATCCCGCGCAGTCTCGATGCCGGCGAAGGCTGGCGGCTGTGGCTCGATGAGTTGTTCCTGCATCCGCGCTGGGGCTTGCTCGGCAGCCTGCTGGTCTTCGCGATGGTTCTGCTGCTGGTTTTCGAGATGAGCGCTTTTCTCGACTCGCTGACCTCCGCCCGACTCAGTGCCATGGCCCAAGAATGGCATCCCCAATCGACCGCCGGCGTCGTCGGCCGGGCCATCGTCGACGGCCTGATCGGGCTTGTCGGTATCGTCATTCCTTACATGCTGCCACTGGTGTTACTGCTGGTCGGCCTGGAAGAATCGGGAGTCATGCATCGCGTCGCTTTCGTGGTCGACCGCGGCTTCCATCACATCGGTCTGCACGGCGACGTGGCTGTACCTTTCCTGATCGGCCTGGGCTGCAACGTGCCGGCGATTTCCGCCGCCGCGTCGGCCAGTTCAAGACGCGAACGCGTGGTATCGGCGATTTTGATTACTTTTGTTCCCTGCTCGGCGCGTTCGGCGATCATCCTGGCCATCGGCGGCAAATATCTCGGCGGACTCGGCGTATTGGCCATTTTCGCCCTGACGCTCGCCGTAATCGCCGTGCTCGGGAAACTCCTGTCACGCAAGTACTCGGACAAAACTCTGGGCATGGTACTGACGATTCCGCCGTACTCGCTACCGCAATGGAACAAGGTCTGGCGGAAATCCTGGGAACGCACCGAAGACATCATCACCATCGTCACCCCGCTGCTGGTGATCGGCAGCATCGTGCTGGCCTTGCTCAGCCACTTTGGTGCCGATGCGCTAATCAATACGGCGCTCACCCCGATCACGGTGTGGTGGCTGGGGCTGCCGGTCGCCCTCGGCGTACCGATCCTGTTTGGCGTGTTGCGCAAGGAGTTGTCCTTGTTGATGATCTATCAGGCGCTCGGCACGCTGGACATCGTGCCACTGCTTGATCACGTCCAGATCTTCACTTTCCTCGTTTTCCTGACATTCTACGTACCGTGCCTGTCGACTTTTGCCGTGATGCTCAAGACCCTCGGGCAAAAAGAAGCGTGGGGCTCGCTGCTGATTTCGCTGGTCAGCGCCTTGCTCATGGCCGGAGCGGTACGTATCCTCCTGGAACTGACAAGAGCCCTCCTGTAAAACACCATGGATCACCTGATCAAGGACAGCGCTCCCCTCGAACTGTTTGCCTGGCGAGACCCGGCAGCAAATTCGGCGGGCGCCGACATTTTCAGCGGCAACCCGTTCAACACGCCGCATCCCGGCGATCAATTCACCACGGCACAAAACTACTTTGCCGAATACCATCTCGAGTATTACCGGCAACGCCTGTATAACGACTTCCCCAGCCGAATCCATGCCACCCTGCTCTTCGCCACCCGCGTCGACGCCGAAAACTTCGGCCTCCGGCACCACTCTCGTGTGGCCGGGAAAACCATCACCAGCGTTCGCAGTTCGGGAGACTATATCGTCTCGTTCCACGACTCCTCATGGCTCGACTACCTGCGCCTGCCACACAGCCTTAGCCTGTCGACACTTGACGAAATTTCCGGACATTACTGGCGTGGTCAGCTGGTCGAAGAAAT
>CAZZDF010000429.1:0-1831 GCA_964652915.1 uncultured Propionivibrio sp.
GCCCTCGACAACCGGCTCATCGAGCAAGCCAAGCCAGCACTCGACAAGGGCAAAAAGGTTTCCATCAAACATGCCGTGGCCAATACCGACCGCACCGTCGGTGCCATGCTCTCCGGCCGGATTGCCGAAAAATTCGGCTACGCCGGCCTGCCGGAAGACAGCATCCGCATCACGCTCAGCGGCACTGCCGGGCAAAGCTTTGGTGCTTTTCTGGCGCGTGGCGTAACGCTCGAACTGATCGGACAGGGTAACGATTACGTCGGCAAGGGACTCTCGGGCGGCCGCCTTATCGTCCGCCCACACGCCGATTTTTCCGGCGAGACGACCGCCAACATCATCGTCGGCAACACCGTCCTCTACGGCGCCACCGAAGGCGAAGCCTTCTTTGCCGGCGTGGCCGGCCAGCGCTTTGCCGTGCGCAATTCCGGCGCCAGCGCCGTCGTCGAAGGCGTCGGCGACCATGGCTGCGAATACATGACCGGCGGCACCGTCGTCGTCCTCGGCGCAACCGGGCGCAATTTCGCAGCCGGCATGTCGGGCGGCGTCGCTTTTGTTTTTGATGAACATGGCGACTTCGCCGCGCACTGCAATACCGCGCAAGTGGCGCTCGAACCGGTCGAAGAAGAACTCAGCGCCGTCAAAGGCCACGGTGCCGGAAGCGTTCCGGAACGCAGCGGCCGCTTTGACACGCGTCATCTGGGGATGAGCGATGAAGCCCTGCTCAAAGGACTCATCGAAAAACACGCCAAGCTCACCGGCAGCCCGCACGCCAAACGGATTCTCGGCAACTGGGCCAGCGCGCGTACCCGTTTCGTCAAGGTCATGCCGCATGAATACCGGCGCGCGCTGACTGAAATCGTCGAACGCGCCCGCCTGATGGCCGAACAAGAACAAGAGGAGGCAAGGTAAATGGGCAAACCTACCGGCTTCATGGAACGCCAGCGCCTGTCGGAAGCCTACGAGCCGGCCGAAGCGCGCATCAAACATTACCGCGAATTCGTCGCCACGCTCAACGACGAGCAGACCAGCATTCAGGGATCGCGCTGCATGGACTGCGGCGTGCCTTTCTGCACCAACGGCTGCCCGGTCAACAACGTCATTCCCGACTGGAACGATCTCATCTATCACGGCAACTGGAAGCAGGCGTTGAACGTATTGCAATCGACCAACAACTTCCCCGAGTTCACCGGCCGCATCTGCCCTGCCCCGTGCGAAGCAGCCTGCACGCTCAACATCAACGACGAGCCCGTCGGCATCAAATCGATCGAGCGCGCGATCATCGACAAGGGCTGGCAAATGGGCTGGGTTACACCGCAACCAGCCCAAGCCAAAACCGGCAAGAAGGTTGCCATCGTCGGCTCCGGCCCCTCGGGACTCGCTGCAGCACAACAACTGGCACGCGCCGGGCACGAAGTCACCGTCTTTGAAAAAAACAGCCGTCCGGGTGGCCTGCTCGGCTACGGCATCCCGGACTTTAAACTGGACAAATCCTTGCTATTGCGCCGCATCGAACAACTCGAAGCTGAAGGGGTCGTTTTCCGGACAAAAACTCTGGTTGGCTGCGATTCGCTGCCATCCGGCATTGCCAATGATTCGACCCAGTTCATCGCTGCCGACGAAATTCGTGCGCAATTTGACGCGGTGATTCTTGCCGCCGGTTCGGAAGTCCCGCGCGACCTGCCCATCCCCGGCCGCGAGTTGAAAGGTGTCTATGCCGCGCTGGAATTCCTGATCCCGCAGAACAAACAGGTCAGCGGCGGCAAGGCCAACCCAATCAACGCCAAGGAGATCGGAAGAGCACACGTCTGAACTCCAGTCACCTGAAGCTATC
>CAZZDF010000430.1:0-1829 GCA_964652915.1 uncultured Propionivibrio sp.
CTGGCTTACTCACGCTTCGAACGCGAACAACCGGAACTCCGCCTGACCCCTGTCGAACTGGTTCCCTGGCTGGAAGACGAAGTCGATTCGATGCGAATTCTTGGCCGCGACCTTGATATCTCGGTCGATTGCAGCAAGCTTCCGGAATCGCAAAGAGTTGATCTCGATCTGAAAAGCATGCCTTACGCAGTAACCAACTTGCTGCGCAACGCCCTCAAGTACGCCAAATCGAAGATCGTCGTCAGCGCCGAAGTCGTCGACGACTACATACGGATTCATGTCGACGACGACGGCATCGGCGTTCCGCCGGAAGAACGCCAGCGCGTCTTCTTCGCCTTTACCCGTCTGGACCGCTCACGTGACCGGGCAACCGGTGGCTATGGCCTCGGGCTGGCCATCGTTCGCCTTGTTCTCGAGCAACACGGGGGCTCAGCCAGCGTCGAGGAATCGCCAATCGGCGGGGCCCGTTTCACGATCAACTGGCCGCTGTTACAAAACGTCACGGAAATCTGACGAAGCCACTAAAGACACACCCGTTACGCATCACTAACATCGTCGCACCTGTTGTCCCGACGAATGAAAGTGCTTGTATGACTCAAACGGTTAGGCTTCGCGAGTGTTATCTCAACGGTTTCCTGACTCATTCTCGCCAACATCTTCTCGGCGCTGACACGCCTCCCCACCCATTCAGCCACACCAGCCATCAGGACAACCCAGCCTCATGCACCAGCCCTTCAACAGCACGACGTGGAATCACGCGAGATTGAACACCATGCCGACGCCCAGAACAACATTCCCGGTAGCCGAAGGCATTGGCGTCTTTGTCGGGATTATTGCCTGGGATCTGTTTAATGACGGACACCTTGAACTGCTCAAAGCCATCGCCATCGCAGCACCCTGCTCGCTGGTCTGGTACGGCGTGCGGCAGTGGAAGGCGAGAACCCGAAACAAGGAACGCCAATAGCAATCAGCGATTGATTGCCCCCGCCTTTCAAAAGCCCGCCCCGACTGCGGGCTTTTTTGCATCGACTTGAGTTACATATCGTCACGCAAGCTCTGAACAAGCACAACAGACACGAGCACAGGCAGGCCATAGAATTCAATCGTTGCTTCAGCGTCCCCCGCTGGCAATGTTTGACCCTCCCTGACCCATCTCGAATGATGGGAACTTTGATCCCACCCCAATGCGGCGTGGGATTTTTTTTGCTGCAACGCTTAGTTGTTTTCGGCTATTTCGCGAATGCGCCGGCCTCGGTCGGCGTCCCGATGATGCGCACTTCGCGCTGCGGGAAGGGAATCTCGACCTTGTGCTCGCGGAAGGATTTCCAGATAGCCAGACTGATATCCGAACGCAACAAGCCCAGACCGGCTTCCGGATCGGCAACCCAGAAGCCGAGTTCCAGATTGATCCCGCTATCGGCAAACTCGGTCAGCAACACCAGCGGAGGTGGATCGGCCAACACCCGGGCCTGCTGCCTGGCGGCCTCGACCATCAGCCCCATGGCCAGTTCCAGATCCGTATCGTAAGCAACCTGAACCGCCACCGTGGCGCGCACCCGCGTATCGACAAAGCTCTGATTGCGCACAATGTTATTGACCAGATATTCGTTGGGGATGATCACATCAGTACCGCCCAGGGTATTCAATACCGTGTAGCGGGTGGAAATCTGCGTCACCGTACCGGTTGTCGCCGCATCGATGGACACCAGATTCCCCAGGCGAATTGAACGGTCAAGCAGGATGATGAAGCCACTCACATAATTGCTGGCAATCTTCTGCAAGCCGAAGCCCAGTCCCACCGCCAACGCGCCGCTGAATACCGAAAGCGC
>CAZZDF010000431.1:0-1827 GCA_964652915.1 uncultured Propionivibrio sp.
ATCTCACGTCGTTCTTCCGCGAGCCGCATCATTTCCCGATTCTGGCTGACCACCTCAAAAAACTGAGAAGCAAGTCGTCGATCAAGATATGGTGTTCTGCCTCGTCGACTGGCGAGGAGCCTTACAGTATTGCGATGACAGTGGTAGAGACTTTCGGTAGTTTCAGTACGCCAGTGTCGATCGTTGCTTCTGATCTGGATACCAACGTTTTGGCGACGGCGTCGAAAGGGGTTTACCCGCAGGATCGGCTGGACAAAATTTCGCCGGAGCGCTTGAGCCGCTTTTTTACCAAGGGCATCGGAACGCAGGGTGGTTCCTATGTAGTCAAGCCCGAATTGCGGCGCATGATTAATTTTCAGCGCTTGAATCTTCTTGAGGCGAATTGGACGATTCGCGGTCCGCTGGATGTGTTGTTCTGTCGAAACGTCATGATTTACTTCGATAAGCCGACGCAATACAAGATTCTGTCGCGATTTGCTCCGCTTATGAGCGAAGATGGGCTGCTGTTCGCGGGGCATTCGGAAAGCTTCCTGCACGCGGCTGACCTGTTTACCTCGCAGGGAAAAACCGTGTACGAATTGGTTCGCAAGCCACGCTAACATGGTTACGCTTAACGATAATGACGCCCGGCCCTCGCGTCCTGTAGCCAGCAACGGCAGGATCGTTTTTCTCGGGGCGTCCACCGGAGGGACCGAGGCGGTCAAGAGTTTCTTGCTGGGAATCCCCGCAGATTGCCCGCCGATTTTGGTAGTGCAACATATGCCCGAGTCGTTTACGGCCTCATTTGCCGCCCGGCTGAACAGTCTTTGCAAACCGCGGGTGATTGAAGCGCAAGGGGGCGAGTCGGTTGATTTTGGAACGGTTTATATCGCGCCGGGTCATTCTCACTTGAAGATCAGGCGAGGGGGGGCGGGCTTTGTCACCGAACTGGAGAAGTCGCCACCGTTCAATCGGCACCGCCCCTCGGTCGATGTGCTGTTCGATTCGGCGGCCAAAGTGGTCGGGCGCAATGCCGTGGGGGTTATTCTCACCGGGATGGGCAAGGATGGGGCGTGCGGTCTGTTGCATATGCGCAAGGCCGGAGCCCGGACTTTCGGTCAGGATGAGGCTAGTTGCGTGGTCTATGGCATGCCGCGGGAAGCTGCGTTGCTGGGGGCCGTGGAAGAGGTCGCTAGTCTGACCGAATTGCCTCGGCGGGTGATGGCCTTGTTCGGGAAGGCGGGATTGTGATTTTTGGCCGGCATCGCAGGATGAGCTAGGCGATTTGTCAGGAGCATTGTTCGTTCGGTTGGTCGTGCTGATGTTGGAGGATTTCTGTGCTTTGCATGGCATTTAGTGCTTTGTGTTTCTGCAGATGTTATGGTGAAATGAAGTGCGTTCGATTAAGATGTGCGTAACATGGCAGTAGGGTCATTTTCCCAACAGGGAGTTTAGGTATGTCAGATCTGCTGAAGAGTATTGATGCCCGTACTAAGCTCGCCGGCACCAACAAGCTGGAGATTCTGCTTTTCTCGCTCGGCGTGAATGCAAAAACGGGGCGTAGGGAGTCTTTTGGCATCAATGTGTTCAAGGTGCGCGAGGTTATGCGCACGCCGCCGATTACTTCGGCGCCGGACATGCCGGCATCGGTCGAGGGGATGGTGAGTTTGCGTGGCGTTCTGGTGCCAGTTGTCGATTTGGCCAAATATGCCGGGATCGAAACTGACTCGCCGCGTTCGATCATGATTGTTACCGAGTATGCCGGGCATACCCAAGGATTTTTGGTCGAAAATGTCGATACCATCCTGCGTCTGGACTGGAGCCAGATGAAGGTTCCTCCGGAGATGC
>CAZZDF010000432.1:0-1823 GCA_964652915.1 uncultured Propionivibrio sp.
CTGACAATCGGCACCGTCAAAACGGGATCTGTCAGATCAAGTCTGAACTTCTACAAATTAAGCAAAGAGCTTCCCACCGATTTGGCCATACTTCCTCTTCGCGGCGATCCGTTGCGTCTTGGTCAAATCCTTTTAAATTTGGTTGGTAACGCTATTAAGTTTACTGAGCATGGCGTTGTGACTTTACGCGTGCGACAGGTCGGCACGACAGCAGATGATGTCGCGCGACTTCGTTTCGAAGTTGCAGATACTGGTATCGGTATGGCGCCCGAAGTGCAAATGAGGCTGTTCCAGCCCTTCGAGCAGGCTGATAACAGCGTGGCTCGCAAGTACGGTGGTGCCGGTTTGGGGCTGGCTATCGCCAAGCAACTGGTTCAGATGATGGGAGGTGAAATCGGCGTGGAGAGCACTCCGGGTATTGGCAGTACTTTCTGGTTCTTTGTTTCTCTGAAAATGCGAAATTCCAGTGCTGATTCGCTTTTGTCCGAAGGAGAGGCTAGCGCGGCTCCGGCGGTTTTGTCTTGGACGGCGCAGCAGCGTTTGCTGCAAAATTTTGTCGGGAAGCGCGTTTTGTTGGCTGAGGATGAACCCATTAATCGGGAGGTTACACGTAGCTTGCTGGAGTTGGTTGGGTTGGTCGTAGATGTGGCTGAGGATGGCGCGGAAGCCGTCGTTCTGGCTCGGCATATTGCCTATGATTTGGTTCTGATGGATATACAGATGCCGGCAATGAGCGGGATTGATGCAACGCAAGCGATCCGGGCAGACTCGTTTAATCAGACGACCCCTATTCTTGCCATGACGGCTAATGTTTTCGAAGAGGATCGCGAGGCTTGTGTTGCTGCAGGGATGGAAGAGCACATCGCGAAGCCTGTGGATCCACAGAAGCTCTACGAAATAGTGCTTGCCTGGCTGGAAAAGCGTCGTAGCTGACCGATGAATCGGTCGCAGAACTCTGCCATAGAGGTGTCTGTGATGCTTTGGAGGTGCTGAATTATTTCAAGTTCGTCATTCGGGCGGACGTCGGAATCTCGGAAGTTCAACGAACTGGGCACCGCCTTTTGTCGGGGCGACGAATACTTCAGCGTCTCCCTTTCGGTGGGAGGGGATTGGCACTTGGGAATATCATCATTCTCTTTGCGTGGATAAGCGCAGCGCATCCGACCGAAGGACGTGCAGAGCCACGGTTTTCATTGTGGCTTACGTGACCTACCTTTGGTCGAAGACGCTGCGCCTGGCAGTCCCAAAACTTTGAAGTCCGACGGGCAAATTGTGTGACGCGTTCGTTGACCGCGATGCAGAATAATGGATTAGACTTCCAACATGGTTTTCTAATGCGCTCCTCTCACCACAAAGATGCCATGAGTTCGAGCAATCCTGATAGCGGTGTAGTCTCTGATCTGGAAAGCAGCGCAATGAAAGCGCTGGCGCTTCAGCGCTCAGAGGAAGAACTACTCAGATCGCAGTTAATCACTGAGAACATCCCGATCGGCTTGTTCGTCTATCTCCTCGAGAATCTTGCGGACGATCGGACCTTGCGCATGGTGTATGCCAATCCGGCGGTTAAGCGCTTGACTGGGCTTGGGCCGGAAGACATCGTGGGGAAAACACTCGATGAAAATTTCCCCGGCTTGCGCGCCAAGGGCATCCCCCAGCGCTTCGCCGAAGTGGTGCGCAGCCAGTCAGCGATCAGTTTCGAGGATATTACCTACGGGGATGAGCGGGTGCTGCTGGCCTCATCTGCGGTAAGAGCCTTTCCTTTGCCTAGGGAAGTGCTGAACAAGTAACCGAAAAACACGGCTGCGAAGGCAAGTCGAGACAAA
>CAZZDF010000433.1:0-1820 GCA_964652915.1 uncultured Propionivibrio sp.
GAATGTGCTTGAAATTGGCCACCATCTTCTCGGCGATCAAATCGATGTCGCGCATGCTATGCGCGAGTTTGACGTAACGGCTCTCGTAAAACTCGTCGATCGGCAGCGAGAAAGCCCGGAAAGGTTCGCCCCACAACTCGTCGATCCCCTCTTCCCCGCTACGGTGAAGCACAAAGCGGCCGAGTTTCGTAGCCTCCTCGAGGCAGTGCCCACACTCGCGCATCAAGGCATCGCTGGTATGAATCGCCACACCATGCGACTGGAACTCGACCAGTTTGCGGAAAATATCGGTTGCCCGGTTGAACAAGGCCCCGGCCAGCATGGCGGCCTTGACCCGACGCCGCGCCGGATCGGTTTCGGCCTGATAGCTCTGCCGCGCATCGCTCAGGCGGCAACCGGGAATGTTCAGCCCATGCTCGGTATGATCGAAAAGGCGCCGGGTGAGCGCTTCGATCAGGCTCTTCTTGGCGGCCAACGTGTTTTCCGGAACCTGATAGGTCTTGATCCAGTAACCCGAATAAAACACCCGCTCCTCGCCTCCGAAAAGGCGTCGGGTGCCGTCCAAAGGACAATCCTCGGGCTGCAAACAATCGTTGAAAGAGTGCGCGTTATGCATGGCGAACCGGAGTGTAGTAGCGAGAAAAGCAACTTTCAAGGAACGGACAGGGATTTTCCCGAATTTACCCTGACAAAATTTTCATGGAATACGTCAATGACATTTTTCAGGCACTTCGGCTCCCATCAATGCTCGATATAGCAAAAATGATACAGTTCCGACAATCGCCTCGAACAGGTATTCCGGTAAATCTCCTCAGCAAAAAAGGTACGGAGTTTTGCGGATTGCCATCACCGCCCCGCCAGAGTAGCCTTCACTTTCAAGCCGATAGGGCAAAGCGAACAACCGTCTGCCGGAAATTGCCACTTCCGTAGCAGCAAACCAATGAGACAAAACGCCATGAACAAGGCCATCATCTCGACCATCCTGTGCCTGTGGGTGTTGCTCATCGGCGCATCGGCGCTCTGGAACTGGCAACAGATCGAAAGCTCCGCGACCGAACTGGCCCGCATTGAAGCCCGCTCCTTCTTTGAAAAAGACCTCGTCTTCCGACGCTGGGCTGCAAAGCTCGGTGGTGTCTACGCTCCCCCAAGCCCAGAGTATCCGGCTAACCCTTACCTCTCGCATATTCCGGACCGTGACATCACAACCACGACGGGAAAAAAGCTGACGCTGATCAACCCGGCCTACATGATCCGCCAGGTGCATGAGCTGGAAACCAATAACAACGGCGTTCGTAGTCACATCACCAGTCTCAAGCCTTTACGTCCGGAAAACGCCGCTGACGAATGGGAACAGGCCGCTTTGCGCTCATTCGAAACGGGCGCAGCCGAAAAATCCACGACCGAAATCATCGACGGCAAGCCATTCCTCCGCTTCATGCGTCCGCTGACCACCGAGCAAGCCTGTCTAAAATGTCACGAAAGCCAAGGCTACAAGGTCGGCGACATCCGTGGGGGCATCGGAATCTCGATACCTCTGACGCCCTACCTCTCGGCAGCCAAGGCTCAACAACAAAGTCTGCTGATCGGACATGGGCTCATTGGAATAATCGGTCTGCTCGGACTCAGCTTTGGTCTGCGTCGATTCCAGCGATTTGAAAATGCGCTCCAAGAAAGCGAACATCGTTTCCGAGCCATTTTCGAAGAGGCACCTGCAATCTCGGTGCAAGGCTACGACAAGAATCGCCGGGTGATTTTCTGGAACAATGCCAGCGAAAAGCTATACGGCTATACGGCCGAACAAGCCATCGGACGCCCACTGG
>CAZZDF010000434.1:0-1813 GCA_964652915.1 uncultured Propionivibrio sp.
CCCGCAGCTCGCGTAACTGCCCGTCGCTATAGACCACCTCCGCCTGCGACTGGCAGCCATAGTTGTAGCAAATCGTCAGCCGCTGCTCTGCTCCCGCTGTCAGCGAAAAAAGCAGCAGAAATCCGGCCAGCCACTTCATGCGAAATGCGTCAGCAGATCAAGCGGATAGCGCTTCCCGGCCAACCAGTCGTCGATGCCACGCATCACCAGCGGGCTGCGGTGACGCGGCTGCAAGGCTCGGATTTCGTCAAGCGAAAGCCAGTGCGCAGCAATAATGCCTGCATCGAGTGAGCGCTGCGCGTCGTGCGCAACGACCTCGCCGCCAAAGGTAAAGCGCAAATAGGTCAAATCCTTCGCCTCATTGCGCCAGTTATAAACGCCAACCAGATATTGCGGCACGAAGGTACAGGCCGTTTCTTCGAGCACCTCGCGGATGACGGCATCAACCAGCGCCTCGCGGCATTCAAGGTGGCCAGCCGGCTGGTTATAGCGAATACCGCTATCGGTTTCCTCTTCGACCAACAGAAATTTTCCATCGCGCTCGATCACGGCAGCGACGGTGACATGGGGTTTCCAGACCATCAACAAAAGCCTTGGCGTTAAAGCAAGGCGGCTATTTTACCGCCAAGCAGCTAGCGAATTCGGCTAGAATTTCGCTTTCGATTTTTGCGGCGAACGGAGAAAAAATCATGTCTATGGCAGATCGCGACGGTTTTATCTGGCACGACGGAAAACTCGTGCCGTGGCGCGAGGCAACCACCCACGTCCTGACCCACACCCTGCACTACGGCATGGGCGTTTTTGAAGGCGTGCGCGCCTACAAGGCCGAAAAAGGCACCGCCATCTTCCGCCTCCAGGAGCACACCGATCGCCTGTTCAACTCGGCCTACATCTTCCAGATGAAAATGCCGTGGGACAAAACAACGCTGATCGAAGCGCAAAAGGAAGTCGTGCGCGCCAACCAGCTCGAATCCTGCTACATCCGCCCGATCGCCTTTTACGGCTCGGAAGCCATGGGCATTGCCGCCACCGCCATCAGCACGCACGTCGCCGTCGCCGCCTGGCCGTGGGGCGCCTACCTCGGTGCCGAAGGCATGGAAAAGGGCATCCGCGTCAAAACTTCCTCGTTTACACGCCACCACGTCAACATCAACATGTGCCGCTCCAAGTCGGTCGGCACCTACACCAACTCGATCCTCGCGCACCAGGAAGTCGCCCACGACGGTTACGACGAAGCCCTGCTGCTCGACGTGGATGGCTACGTGGCCGAAGGCGCCGGAGAAAACCTTTTCATCGTCAAGAACGGCAAGCTCTATACCCCCGACCTGACCTCCTGCCTCGAAGGCATCACCCGCGCCTCGGTACTCGCACTGGCGGCTGATCTCGGCATCCCGGTTATCGAAAAGCGCATTACCCGCGACGAGGTCTATTGCGCCGACGAAGCCTTCTTCACCGGCACGGCGGCCGAAGTCACGCCGATCCGCGAACTCGACAACCGCCAGATCGGCCTCGGACGCCGCGGCCCGATCACCGGACGGATTCAGGAACTGTTCTTCGACTGCGTCAACGGCCGCGTGCCGGAACACGAAGACTGGCTGAGCTACGTTTGAACCCGTGGCGGAAGCTCTCTTCCGCCCCTCTGCCCCCTTATTGCAAAGCACAGAACCATGGCTGAAAAACCCGCCGCCACGCCCATCGAAATCACGGCTCACGACCTGCCGCTGCACTGCCCGCGCCCCGACGCGCCACTCTGGGCACGCCATCCGCGTGTTTTTCTCGACGTCACCCACACCGGCGAAGTCGTCTGCCCGTA
>CAZZDF010000435.1:0-1811 GCA_964652915.1 uncultured Propionivibrio sp.
TCTTACCGCTCATCATGATGGTGTTGACGAACTTGGAAACTTCGATACTGCCGAATTTTGGATCGGGCAGAATATCGCGCTTGGGTACTTCACGACGACGTGGCATAACAACCTCTCAAAATATCAATTCAGTTGAAGGCTGGCAAAACACCAACCCTCGCGGCTACGCAAAGGCGTAGCCACTTACTAACAGCAATTAAGCTGCTTTCGGACGCTTGGCGCCGTACTTCGAACGGCTCTGCTTCCGATCTTTAACGCCCTGCGTATCCAAGGAGCCGCGCACGGTGTGGTAACGCACACCCGGCAAGTCCTTCACACGACCACCGCGAATCAGAATCACCGAGTGCTCCTGAAGGTTGTGACCTTCACCACCGATGTACGAGATGACTTCGAAGCCATTCGTCAAACGGACTTTGCAAACCTTACGCAAAGCGGAGTTTGGCTTTTTCGGCGTTGTTGTATAGACACGAGTGCAAACGCCGCGCTTCTGAGGGCAGTTTTCCAGAGCAGGAACCTTGCTCTTGGCACGAACAGCCTCACGAGGTTTGCGCACAAGCTGGTTAATGGTTGGCATATTTCTATCCCTAAATTCCTTGCAGCGACAGCGCCCTATAGACACCTATCATCTGCAAAAAAACCAAGGCGGCAACAGCCGCCTTGGCGATTTTTTTATAACTGGCAAGCGCAATGGTTAGCCCTTGCCGACAAAGAAGACCCGCGATTCTATGAGCAATCAAACCGGAAGTCAACCGCTCACAGTCCCGCTGGTTTTACACCCTCTTACTCGCCTTCGCCGACGGGCAACTCGTCGTCGACCAAGGTCGCTGTCGGAGCCAGATCGACTCCTGCAGCATTGCTCTTACGCATCCGGTGGTACGCGAGACCCGTACCCGCCGGAATCAAACGACCGACAATGACGTTTTCTTTCAAACCACGCAATTCATCGCGTTTGCCCATAATCGCGGCTTCGGTCAGAACTCGCGTGGTTTCCTGGAACGACGCGGCCGAAATGAACGAATCCGTCGACAGCGACGCTTTGGTAATACCCAACAACACGTACTCGTAGCTGGCCGGAAGTTTGCCTTCGGCAATCACGCGATCATTTTCATCGAGCAGATGAGCGCGCTCAACCTGTTCGCCGCGAATGAACTTGGTATCACCAACATCAGTGACAACCACACGACGCAACATCTGGCGAACGATCACTTCGATGTGCTTGTCGTTGATCTTCACACCCTGCAGACGATAGACGTCCTGAACCTCGTCGGTAATGTAAATCGCCAACGCCTCGACGCCCTGCAAACGCAGAATGTCGTGCGGATCCGGCGCACCGTCGACAATCAACTCGCCCTTATTGACGACCTGGCCATCGTGCACCAGCACGTGCTTGTCTTTCGGAATCAGGTACTCGTGGGTGGCACCTTCGAGATCGGTGATCACCAGACGCTGCTTGCCCTTGGTGTCCTTACCAAATGACATGGTGCCGGTAAACTCGGCCAGCATGCCTGCGTCTTTCGGCGTGCGCGCTTCAAAGAGCTCGGCAACACGCGGCAGACCGCCGGTAATATCGCGGGTCTTGGCCGATTCCTGCGGCAAACGCGCCAGCACGTCACCAACGGAAATCTGCTGTCCGTCGAGCACCGTAATGATCGCGCCCACCTGGAAGGTAATTGTCACCGCATGGTCGCTGCCATGCATGCGAACTTCTTCACCGTTGGCGTCGTATAGCTTGACTTGCGGACGCAAGCCCTTGGTTTGCGCCTTGCCGCCGCGCTTCGGATCGATCACCACCAGCGTGGAAAGGCCGGTCA
>CAZZDF010000436.1:0-1810 GCA_964652915.1 uncultured Propionivibrio sp.
AACTCAATACCACCGAGAAAAAGATCATCACCGTCGAAGACCCGGTCGAATACCGGCTGCCCGGCATCAATCAGGTGCAGGTGCACGAAAAAATCGATCTTACCTTCGAGCGTGTGTTGCGCTCTGCCTTGCGGCAAGACCCGGACATCGTGCTGGTTGGCGAAATGCGCGATCAGACCACCGCCGAAATTGGCATGCGCGCGGCGATTACCGGCCACATGGTGCTCTCCACTTTGCACACCAACGACGTGATCTCGACGCCGATTCGTTTGCTCGATATGGGCGTGCCGCGCTACATGGTGGCCTTGTCCCTGCAACTCGTGCTCGCGCAGCGACTGGTGCGCGTGATTTGCGAAAACTGCGCCGAGCCGCATACCCCAGCGCCGCACGAACACGAATGGCTGCGCTTCGAACTGGGCGATACCGTCGGTCAACGCAAGTATCTACACGGCAAAGGCTGCGCGAACTGTGGCGGTACCGGTTACAACGGCCGTACTGGCGTTTACGAGATGCTTGAAATGACGAACGAGATCGTCGAAGCCTTGAATGCCGAAGATACCGGCATCTTCGTGCAAGCTGCCCGTAAACAGATGGCCGGCGAAACCCTACGCCGCGATGCGGTACGATTGGTCGTCAAAGGGAGGACGACGATCGAAGAGGCGATGCGGATCAGTAATCAGTTTGAGGATTAGAGGCTTGGTTAATACGGGATTTGGTTTGGCTTTTTATGCGTACTCATCAGGAAATTGATCAACGTAGCCTCGCACTACATCAATTGGTAGCCGAGAAGGTTCGCCATGACGAAGCTTTGCTTGAGAAAGCCAATCAGATTTTGCAGCATTGGCGCGCAACGGTTTCGCCGCGCACATTCGTTTATCTCGATGAGTGGCAGCGCTTGATTGATCAAGGTGCGGAAGTTTGTCTAGCGGTTGCAGTGGAAGATTCGGAGCACGCGGCGGCATTGCGTCAGGCTTCTCCTCTGGCTTGTTTGTTGACACCGAAGGAGCGGTTTGAATTCCTCAAATCCTGTGGGAGAACTCATGCGCCGCAGTGAATTGGAGCATCTTATTCGAGCGGCGTCTGCGATAACCGATCAATACGAGATCATGGTTGTCGGTAGCCAATCCATTCTCGGAGCGGTTCCCGAGCCCCCTGATTCTCTGGTTGAGTCCATGGAAGCCGATGTTTATCCGCTACATCTTCCGGACCTTGCTGATTTGATCGATGGTGCGATTGGCGAGGGATCGCCTTTTCATGAGCGTTTTGGTTACTACGCACAAGGCGTCGGGCCGGAAACGGCGATTTTGCCGGAGGGTTGGCAGAGTCGTGTGGTAAAGGTCCAGAATCGGAATACCGACATGAAAGTCGGCTTCTGTCTCGACCCGCACGATCTGGCGGCTTCGAAGCTTGCTGCTGGGCGCGAGAAGGATTGGCATTTTGTTGAGGAAATGCTGAGGCACAAGATTGTTGACAGCCGAGTTCTCCTGGAAAGAGTTAGATGTCTTGCTGTTCCGCAAGCTAAGATTGAACACCTCAAAGCGTGGATTGCCGCGCGTGCGAAGAGTTGCTAAGCCATGCCCACCTACGCCTACAAAGGACGCAATACTTCCGGCCAGCTTGTTGAGGGGGTACTGGAGGTTGTGGACTCGGGGGCGGTAGTTGATGTGCTGCGCGGGATGGGGCTGACGCCGGTGGTGATCAAGGAGGCGCAGGCCAAGGCGGCCAAATCGGCTTCCAGCGGCAACATCACCTTGTTCAAACAGAAGATCTCGCATATCGACCTGCTGCTTTTTAGCCGGCAGATGCATAC
>CAZZDF010000437.1:0-1770 GCA_964652915.1 uncultured Propionivibrio sp.
CCTGCCGTGTGAAGGCAGTGCTCTACCGCTGAGCTAACCGCCCGATAGAGGGTCGGCATTTAACCACATCGATCGCGCGCGGTCAATTTTTGCTGCTTCCTTTACAATACCGGCTTTTCGCTTTCTGGCCACTTAATCATGATACGTACACGTTTTGCCCCCTCCCCGACCGGCTTCCTGCACATTGGCGGCGCCCGTACTGCGCTTTTCTCCTGGGCCTTTGCCCGCCATCACGGCGGAAAATTCGTGCTGCGTATCGAGGATACCGATGTCGCGCGCTCGACGCCGGAAGCCGTTCAAGCCATTATTGACGGCATGAACTGGCTGGAATTGGCACATGACGAAGGCCCGTTCTACCAGATGCAGCGCATGCCGCGTTACAAAGAAGTGCTCAACGAAATGCTGGCCGCAGGCACGGCCTACTATTGCTACACCACGCCCGAAGAACTCGAACGCATGCGCGAAGAACAACGCGCCCAAGGCCTGAAACCGCGCTACGACGGCACTTGGCGACCGGAGCCGGGCAAGACGCTGCCCGAACCGCCGGCCGGCGTATTGCCCGTGGTTCGGTTCAAGAATCCGACCGAGGGCGTCGTTGCGTGGGATGACCTAGTCAAAGGCCGCATTGAAATTGCTAACGCCGAACTCGACGACCTGGTGATTGCCCGTACCGACTTTACCCCGACCTACAACTTCTGCGTCGTGGTGGACGATTGGGAAATGGGTATCACGCACGTCATTCGCGGCGACGACCACGTGAACAACACGCCCCGCCAAATCAACATTCTCAAAGCGCTTGGTGCCAACGTGCCGCTCTACGCGCATCTGTCGATGATTCTTGGCGACGATGGGCAAAAGCTCTCGAAGCGCCACGGCGCCGTCAGCGTCATGCAGTACGACGATGAAGGCTATCTGCCTGAAGCGGTGCTGAACTACCTTGCCCGCCTCGGCTGGTCGCACGGCGACGACGAAATTTTTTCGATGCAGCAATTCTGCGAGTGGTTTGATCTTGACCACATCACCCCCTCGGCGGCTCAATTCAACACCGAAAAGCTGAACTGGCTCAACGCCCACTATCTCAAGCAAGCGGACAACGCACGACTCGCCGCGCTGGTTCAACCGCGCCTGGAGGCTCGTGGCGTCAGCGTCACCGCAACCCCGTCGCTGGAAGCGATTATCGGGCTCTACAAAGAGCGCGTCAGCAGCCTCAACGAACTGGCCGACGCCGCCGAAGTGTTCTACATCGACCTGCACCCAAACCCCGAAATTCTGGCGCAGCACCTGACGCCCGAAGCACTGCCAGCCCTTGAAGACTTTATCGCCGGCGTAAAAGATGTCGCCTGGGAAGCGCCAGCCATCGGCGCGCTAATCAAAGCCAGCATCGGCAAACACAGTCTGAAGATGCCCAAGCTAGCCATGCCCCTGCGCGTATTGCTAACCGGTCAAGCACAAACGCCGTCGGTCGACGCGGTGATTGCGCTATTCCCGCGAGAACTGGTTCTCAAGCGGCTGGCCGCAGCAGCCACAAACTAAAAACAAAAATTTTCGCCAAAATATAGAGAAACTGCTTTACAAGACCAGGGCAACTCTCTACAATGCGGCCTTCTTTCGACGGGGGTATAGCTCAGCTGGGAGAGCGCTTGCATGGCATGCAAGAGGTCCGCGGTTCGATCCCGCGTACCTCCACCAACAAGCCGAAAGAAAGAAACAGTTTTAGTCCGGGTCCCCATCGTCTAGAGGCCTAGGACACTACCCTTTCACGGTAGGTAC
>CAZZDF010000438.1:0-1758 GCA_964652915.1 uncultured Propionivibrio sp.
TAGAGTTTGGCGGGATCAACCGGCTTGGCGATGTGGGCGCACATCCCGGCGGCGAAACAGGCTTGGCGATCCTCATCATAGGCGTTGGCGGTCAAAGCCAGAATTGGCGTCTGACGATTGAGTGAATCGGCAAGAATGGCTCGCGTCGCCTCCATGCCATTGAGATTGGGCATCTGCATATCCATCAGGATTAACGCGTAGCGGTTTTGCCGGGCCAAAGCCAGCGCCTGCTGCCCATCCTCGGCCGCATCGACCTGCAACCCAACCTCCTGGAGCAAACCACACGCCACATCGCGACTGACCGGCTCGTCCTCGGCCAACAGGACGCGGGTGCCGGAAAACGCCTGTCGCAAGCGCTCCCCTGCCGCGACATCAGGCAACGCCGGTTCGGGCTTTGCCGGAACAACGCGTTGATCGCTCTTGCCAAGAGGAATGACGAACCAGAAGCTACTCCCTTGCCCCGGCACGCTCTCCACCCCGATTTCGCCACCCATCATCTGCACCAGCCGTTTGCTGATCGCCAGGCCGAGGCCGGTTCCGCCGTATTTTCTGGTCATCGAGCTGTCGGCCTGTTCAAAGGCAGTAAACAAACGCAACCTCATCGTCGGCTCAATGCCGATACCGCTATCGGCCACCTCGAAACGCAAGCGCACGCTCTCGGCGTTTTCGCTGACGGTTCGGACACGCAAAACCACGTCGCCGCGCTCGGTAAACTTGATGGCGTTGTCCAGCAGATTGAGCAATATCTGCTCTAAGCGCAACGGGTCGCCCATCAAGGACGCCTCGGCCAAAGCCGGCGATATCTCGGTTGTCAGCCGCAGCCCTTTGTCGTCGGCCTTGCAGGCCAGCACCTGGATCAAGTTGGCAAGACTCTCGCCGAGCCCTCTCGCCGAGCCGCAACGGCTGATTCTCAAAAACAACACGATCTGCTTCAAGCCTCGAAATATCGAGAATTCGGTTGAGCACCGAAAGCAAGCGTTCAGCAGACGACTTGGCCTTGGCCAGCTCTTCCAGCCCGGCTCGATCGACCATGCGCAGCCGGGCCAGCTCGATCATCCCCAACACGCCGGTCATCGGCGTGCGCAACTCGTGACTCATGTTGGCCAGAAAGGTCGTCTTTGCCCGATTGGCCGTTTCGGCAGCTTCCTTGGCCAGACGAAGCTCCATGGTACGTTCGGCGACCATCGATTCAAGACGGCGACGATAGTTATCAAGCTCCATCTCGGCCTGCTTGCGCCGCGTAATATCCCGCGAAAGGTCGAGCAAGCAAGCCTGCCCGTCGGAGCGCAACGGCACAATATGCGATTCAATCCAGCAACGCCCGCCTTTGAGCCCTTCAAGCTCATACTCGAGCTGACTCGGCGCTCCGGCAATCGCCCGGCCAAGATGCTCGGCAAACGCCTGCCGAGAAGACGCTGCAACCGTCTCTGCCACCGGCTTACCGACCACCTGTACCAAGGAGTCAGCCTCGATCATGGCCAATCCGGCCGGATTGGCCTCAATCAAACGCCCTTGTTCGTCCAACACCCTGATCGACTCCGGGCCGGTCTCGATGATCGCGCGCAAACGCGCCTCGCTGCTCGCCAAACTGGCCTCTGCCGCGGCCTGAGCAACCCCGGCTCGCGCCAGACGCCCACAGACAAAACCCAAAGCCACCAGCAAAAACGCTCCGACGATGGCCATTTGCTGCCAGATCGCGTCGGTCATGGCGGCGATGGTCGCCGCCGGCAGAAAGCTTACCGACTTCCAGAAATAGCC